>CAZGDZ010000447.1:0-2022 GCA_964524855.1 uncultured Macromonas sp. | reverse complement strand
CGGAAGACTGCCATTTTGAAACGCTAGAATTTCTGCATCCGACAGGCGCCGGTTAAGCGCCGCGTCGCGCATGGCAGGGTTGGCGTAGTGGTTGTTGCTTTCCTCCCAGCCCATCGAGCTGTTGATCATGTCGTACAAGGTCGGGCGCTCCCAATCCTTGTCGAATGCCGTCTTGAAAGTCGGCGCCTGCACCACCTGGTTAAATCCCACAATGGCATGGTGCCCGTAATCAAATGTTTCGTAGGCTTTGGGGTTTGCCTCTTTGGCGGCGCTGGAGGCCGCACGGATCGCGTTAGTGCGAAGCTGTGGGACGTCTGAAAAATAGCCGCGCAGCGTCTGCACCGCACTGGACGCCTCGGGGTCGTAGCCATTGCGCCGTGCCGCTTCAATGGCCTTCATCAGCGCAAAATTCACAGCATTGCCCGTGCTCGCGTCAATCTCCGGGAGTCTTTGGATGTACTCGGGTGGCATGGGGTTATCCCCGGCGTAAATTGAGCCCACTGGCTGCCATCCGCCGCGCCCCTGGATGTAGTCATTGTTTGCGCCCACAGTGGCGCCCTCTGGCATGTAGTTGCGCGCAAACGCAATCGCTTGCTGCGGCGTAAAGCTGGTGCCCAAGCCTGCATTCACCAGCTCTGCCAGTTGCGCCCCAGACAGGTTCTGCGCCGCCGCCATTCGCCCCACTTCGGCCGGGTCAACCGTCCCAGCCCTCACGCCTGCGATCAGCCCCTGCAACTGCCCAGTGGTCGCCTGGTTCGCGCTCGCCCAGCGAGACTGGTGCGCGTGCGAAGAAATATCCGCTGCCGACACGCCGTTCGGGCTCGCCCCCCACCCAGTACCCGTGCGGGCGTCATAGAAGGATTTGTTCTGGGCATCGAGGTCTGGGCGATTGGCCACCGAAGACGCATAGGCATCACTCGCCGCGCGCACCGATGCGTCGCCACTGGCCAGGAGCCCCTGAGCGGAATTGATTTGCGACTGGCTCAAGCCGAACACCCCGGCGGCCTTTGCAGTCCCGGCCTCGTCAAGGCCGTTATTTTGTATATAGGACGCCACCTGGGCATCCGTAAAGGCCGGTGCGGCCACTGGCGCCGCAGGCGCGTAAGCCTGAACCGCCCCAGCCCCAGAGGCAGGCTGCGTCGCGCTACTCGTCGAGGCAGACCCGCCCAGCAGCATCCCCCTGGCGCCAAGGAGCAGGTCGTCTCCGATGTTGTGCTGTCGCGCTTGGTCAACAAACTGCGCCTCTGTCATGGAGCCAGCGCCCACGGTGCTTTTGTAGTAGTCAGCAATCTGCTGGGTGGTAAATGCCATGGTGCCCCCGTCTATAAATACAACAAAATCAAACGCCCTTGACTGCTGCGCGTAAAACGCACGGGTCAAACCGCCATGCGTCATCAAACCCGAGCATTTCGGCGCATGCCTCGCTGCACATCACGCGGCTTGTCTTGTGTGGAATGAGCCATGCCAGGAAGCCGAGGATGAGTTGCCAGTCATACAGCGCGCCCTGGTTCAGCACCGCCCATTTAGCGGCGTGTTCTGGACTGCTTACGGCATCAAGCGTCCACTTGTCGGACAAGACGATGCGCTTGAACCGCACCCCGCCACGCTTGCCCGCCCTGCGATGGCTCCATGCGGGGATGCGCTCTAGGCCGGTGCTGCTGACGCACCAGAGCGCGCCGCCTGCGTCGGGTTCGCAAGTGCCGTCAGGCATGAGGTGATCCACCCCGTCGCCCGGCTCAAAAACGATCTCTGAGTGCGAGTAGATGCCGCGCAGGCGCAGGCGGATCAGCCAGTTGCCCAGGCCCATCAGCCCGGCGCGGGTGCCGTGGTAGCTTGCGAGCTTCATTGCGCCTCCACGATCTCGACCAATCGGCAGATCGACGGCCACAAATCCCCCTGCGCCATCGCCCAATCAATCAACTGGTCGTCTGTGGCGGCCTGGGCCATCTTGCGCAGTGCATCGATCAACCCGGCCTGCTGCGCCAGGGCAAGGGTTCTTTGTGCGAGTTCGGGCGACACAGT
>CAZGDZ010000446.1:0-2025 GCA_964524855.1 uncultured Macromonas sp. | reverse complement strand
AACGACGCCGCCGAGTTCGGTGTGATCGTGCGCTCAGACCTGAAAGGCAAGCGCATGGGCCAGTTGCTGATGGACAAGCTGATCCGCTACTTGCGGGCGCACGGCACCCAGCGCATCGTGGGCACCGTGCTGCGCGAAAACAAAGGCATGCTGGGGCTGGCCAGCCGCTTGGGTTTCAAGGTGACGGTGCAGGCCGAAGACCCGGACCTGCGCCACGTGGAGTTGCCGCTGCAAAGCAGCGGCGGCTTCACATCAGCAGGGTAACGACGACGATGACCAACCCTATCGCCAAGTTCACCAACACCCACTGACGGATCTTGCCCAGGGCGGTGGCGCCAGCGGTCCAGTCGGACGCCTGCACCGCCTTGTTCAACCGGCCGAACAGGGCGAAACGGATGTGGCCAAAAATCAGCACCATCACGGTGCCGAGGATGGACATCACCGTCCAGTCCAAAGGCATGGCGAACGTCCCGCCCGCCTGCACCACCTCCTTGGCCACGCGCCCCATCATCCAGGCGCCCGAGAACAAGGCCACCAGTGACACCCAGGTGATGGCCGAGAAGAAGCGGGCCAGCACGCTGTGCATCAGCCGCAGGCGCACCGGCGGCTCCAGCGGCGCCAATGCCGGGCGCAGGAAGAAATGGGCGAACACCATGCCACCGATCCAGACGATGATGGACAGGACGTGAGCGGTTTTGAGAGCGGCGTACAACATGGGCCAGCACCTTACCAGTTTTCATGCATCCCTGTGGTTGTGACTTTTTTGCTGCAGCGCAACAAAAACGCTTGCATTCTCCGGATTAACCCCTATACTTGGAACCATGTTGCAGTGCAGCATAAGCGGCGAGACTGTCATCACCCTGTCGCAACCGCACTCTACTGTTCCCTTTCCGTCATCTTTCTAGGAGTAGCACCATGTTGACCGTTGAACAAATCCTCGCCGCCCAAAAAGCCCAAGTCGCCAACCTGTTCGATCTGAGCGCCAAGGCCCTGACCAGCGTTGAGAAGCTGAACGAACTGAACCTGCAAGCCGCCAAAGCTTCGCTGAGCGAAAGCGCCAGCCACGCCCAAGCCGTGCTGAACGTGAAAGACGTCCAAGAACTGCTGACCCTGCAAAGCAGCATGCTGCAGCCGCTGACCGAGAAGGCCGCTTCTTACAGCCGTCACCTGTACGACATCGCTTCCGGCATCACCGCCGAAATCGGCAAAGTGGCCGAAGGCCAAGCCTCCGACGCCCAAAAGCAGTTCGTCGCCGCCGTGGACAGCGCCGTGAAGAACGCGCCCCAGGGTTCCGAGTCTGCCGTCGCCGCTGTGAAGAACGCCGTGTCCACCGCTTCTGCCGCCATCGAGTCGGTGCAGAAAGCCGTCAAGCAAGCCACCGAACTGGCCGAAGCCAATTTCAATGCTGTCACCGCATCGGCCGTGAGCGCCGCCAAGCCGGCCAAGGCCGCCAAAGCCGTCTGATCGCCCAGCGATCTTGCGCACTCAGCCCCGCGGCTTCGGCCTCGGGGCTTTTTTCATGGGCTATCCGCTGCGCGCTGATAATGCCCGCTGCACACGATTCCAATTCGACACAGGAGCACACATGACAACGATCGAGACCGTCGGCATCATCGGCGCCGGCACCATGGGCAACGGCATTGCGCAGGCCTGCGCCAGCAGCGGACTGAGGGTCGTGATGGTGGACATCAACGAGGCTGCGGTGCAAAAAGGCGTGGCCACCATCGCCGGCAGCCTGGACCGCCTGATCAAGAAGGACAAGCTCACCGCCGCCGACAAGGACGCCACGCTGGCGCGCATCCAGGGTTCCACCAGCTACGACGACCTGAAGGAAGCCCACTTGGTGATCGAGGCCGCGACGGAAAACCTCGAACTCAAGATCAAAATCCTGCGCCAGCTCGATGGCCTGCTCCCAGCCGAGACCCTGATCGCCACCAATACCAGCTCGATCAGCATCACCCAGTTGGCCGCCGTCACCTCGCGCGCGGACCGTTTCATCGGCATGCACTTCTTCAACCCGGTGCC
>CAZGDZ010000445.1:0-2028 GCA_964524855.1 uncultured Macromonas sp. | reverse complement strand
TGGTAGCGCAGCACTTGGTCGGGCGTGCAGCGGCAACGGTGCAGGCTGGCGCCCAGGTAGCCGCAGGGGCAGGGGTTCATCGCGGCCACCAACTGAAAACGGGCCGGGTAGTCGATTTGCCTGGCCGCGCGCGAAATGCGGATGTGTCCGGTTTCCAGCGGTTCACGCAGCGCCTCCAGCGCGGTGCGGGGGAACTCGGGCAGCTCGTCCAAAAACAGCACCCCGTGGTGCGCCAGCGAAATTTCACCTGGCCGGGGTGGTGAGCCCCCGCCAACCAGCGCCACCGCGCTGGCGGTGTGGTGGGGCGCATGGGTGGGGCGGGTGCCCCAGCGTTCCCGGTCAAACCGGCCCACCAGCGACTGCAAAGCGGCCGATTCCAGCGCCTCTTGTTCGCTCATGGCCGGCAGCAGCCCGGCCAGCCGTTGCGCCAGCATCGACTTGCCGGAGCCCGGTGGGCCTGAAAACAGCAGGCTGTGGCGTCCGGCCGCCGCGATTTCCAGTGCCCGCCGGGCAGCGGCCTGACCTTTCACGTCGGCCAAATCTGGCACTCTGGGCGGCGCGCCCACCGGGGCACAGGCGATCCGTGCCCAGCCATCGCTGTCGGACGCCGGGGGCAGCGTCGCCCCCAGTTGGTGCGCCACGTCGAGCAGGTGTTGCGCGCGGAACACCGTAACCCCCGGCACCAGGGCGGCTTCCTCGGCGCTTTGCGGCGGCAACACCAGTGCCGTCCGCTCGGCCAAGTCGCCATCGCCCAGCAGGCCCAGTGCCATGGGCAGTGCGCCGCGCACGGGCCGCAACTCGCCGCTCAAAGACAGCTCGCCCGCGAATTCATAGTGAGGCAGCTGCTGGGCGTCGATCTGCCCGCTGGCGGCCAAGATGCCGATCGCCATCGGCAAGTCGAAGCGGCCCGATTCTTTGGGCAAATCGGCCGGGGCCAGGTTGACGGTGATGCGCTGCGACGACGGCCATTCCAGCCCCGCGTTCTGAATCGCGGAGCGCACCCGTTCGCGGGCTTCTTTCACCTCGGTATCCGCCAAACCGACCAGTGTGAAACTGGGCAGCCCGTTGGCCAGGTGCACTTCCACGCACACCGATTGGGCATTCAGCCCCACGAGGGTGCGACTGCGCACCATGCACAAACCCATAGCAAGTTCCTCCCTGAAATTCCGTGATCTGGGCCCACCGATCTTGTGAAATTGCACCAAAATAGTGCGTCGCGGGTGTGGCCCAGTGCCGGGAGTGTAGCGAAAGGGTGGGGCGTGGGGCGCCTGCTGCGGCTGGTTTGGGTTGGCACGGTTAGTGCTTGGCCTTATCCGTGACCGTGCAAGTGGCCCCCAAGGCCCTGTCGGTTCCTCACAAGCAACACAGAAGTCGGAAAGGCTGAACATGAAACTGGTCACTGCCATCATCAAACCTTTCAAGCTCGATGAGGTGCGCGAAGCGCTGTCTCTGATGGGCGTGCAAGGCATCACGGTCACCGAAGTCAAGGGCTTCGGGCGTCAAAAAGGCCATACCGAGCTCTACCGGGGCGCGGAATACGTGGTGGACTTCCTGCCCAAGGTCAAGATCGAAGCCGCCGTGGCGGATGACATCGTGGAACGCGTGATCGAAGCCATCGAGGGCGCGGCCCGCACTGGCAAGATCGGCGACGGCAAGATTTTCGTTTTCCCGCTGGAACAGGTGATCCGCATCCGCACCGGTGAAACCGGCGCCGAGGCGCTCTGACCCGTCTTCACATCAACCTTCAAAGAGTAAAGAACATGAAAAAGTTCCTACTGAGCCTGTGTCTGGGGTTGGGCCTCACGCTGGGCGGTTTCTCTGCCATGGCACAGACCGAGCCCGCAGCCGCCGCTGAACCGGCCGCTGCGGTGGTCGCCACCGAGGCGCCTGCCGCCGAAGCACCAGCCGCCGCTGAGGCCGCACCCGCGCCCACCGTCGACAAGGGCGATGTGGCCTGGATGATGGTGTCCACGTTGCTGGTCATCATGATGGTCATTCCCGGCCTGGCGCTGTTCTACGGTGGCTTGG
>CAZGDZ010000444.1:0-2037 GCA_964524855.1 uncultured Macromonas sp. | reverse complement strand
AGCGACGCTATGACGCACGCCTGGGGCTGGGCACTGGCCTGCTGGATCAGGGTGGAAAACCTGCTGCCACAAAGTCAGCCGTAAAGGATAATCGGACAACCAAGCCAAGCATCTCATCCATCAAGGGCGCGCCTACGGGGGCCAGTATCGGCACCTTCATTGACGGCAAGGGGTGGGAGATTCACAGCGGCGGGAAGTTGATTGGCTACGCAAAGGACTGATGCATGAAATTCGTGCCGCTTGATGAGCTTGATGAGGACGGCCCTGCGCTGACATTTGTTCCACTGGAGCCTGAGTCAGATTCCTTTTTCAGCCTCGACCGCGCCAAAGAAGCCGCTCTGGGCGTGGCCCGGTTGATTCCGGGGATGGGGGGCTTGGGGCGGGATGCGCCTGCGCAAGAGGAGACGACCGCCCCAAAAAACAGATTCGCCGATGAGGTGCGCGGGAACCTGCCGGTCATCGGCAAAGACCTGCAGCTCTCGGCGCCGGAGCCAGCAAAGAAGGCCTTCAAGAGTGTGCTTGAAGGCTCCCCGATGCGGGAGCCGGAGTTCGACGCCAATGAGGCGCGGAAGCTGTCGCGCCGAGACTACGCAGAGCGCACTGAGCGCGAGGCGCTTTATGCGCAGCGCGGTACGCAAAAGCTGACGGAGCAGCGTGCCCCAATTTTGAATGAGCGGCAGAAGTTTACCGAAGCAAACCCGGTCACAGCAGGCTTTGCGCAGAGCGCCGCCAATACACTGGTGGGCACGCTGAATACGCCAGCGGTCGCTGCCGGGCTGGTGAACGAATCGCTGGTGCGACCGATTGCGCGGGCTGTTGTTGGCGCCGCTGGCGGCGATGATCGCATGCTTCCAGAGCGCGTGCCCAACATGCCTTTGGTGGACGACTTGCGCAGTGTTGGCGCGGAGTACACGTCGCAGTTGTCGCGCAAGGAGCCTGGTCAAGCATGGGACGATGGCGACTTTGGGCGCTGGATGATGACCCAGATGAGCGGCAACTCGTTCAGTGCCGCGCAGTCGCTTGGGGCCTTGTTTGTGCCTGGCGCCCAGGCGTCGCTGCTGGCGTCCATGGGGGCCGTGGCGGCGGGCAACGCATACGCCGAGGGCGACAGCGCAAAGGCGTCCGCACTGAAGGGCCTGGTCGAGGCTGGCTCCGAGATGCTGCCACTGAAGGCGGCCGAGAAAATAAAGGACATGGTGCTGGCCATCCCGGCGCCAGTTCGCCAAAAGGCACTCGCAGAATTTGGCAAGCGCGCACTGGCTGCTGGCACGGCCATCACAACCAACTCACTGGTTGGCGGCCTGGAGGAGGTTGTCGCCGAGATTGGCGGCAACGCTGTGGACAAGTTCATCAGCGGCAAGGACAAGGGGCTGTTTGATGATGTTGATCGCGCTGCCATTGTGGGCGCCGCCTTTGGCACCGGGTTCTCGGCCCCTGCTGTTGCGCAGACGCTGACCCAAAACACCAACCCAGCAGCGCAGGCGCTTGCCGACTCGCTGAATGGCGGCCAGTTCACCAATGACGCCGTTGGCGCATCCGTGGCCGACGCCCTGCGCACCCAGCCCGGCACGTCGAATGCCATCTCGCCTGCGGCCACCACGATGGAGGCGCCCATCAGCGCGCCCCAGGTGGACGCCAAGGCCGTGGTGGAGTCGGCGCGCGATGCGGCGATGGCCGACATTGGCAATGCCACCACGGTGGATGAGGCCGTGGCTTCGGCCAACATGGCCACGAACCTGACCGGGCGCGCGGTGCAGATTGACAGCGAGCGCCTGCTGAACGAGACGCTGCAGAGCGCGGGCATTGCTGATGCGCTGGCGCCTGCTGGGGCTGCGCCTGTTGCACCTGCTGCCAACTACAGCGTGCCCGGCGCCGTGGCGCCCAGCCGCGTGGTGTGGACGGGCCGCCGGGGTGATGGCTATGCCACGCCAGACGATGCGACCCGCGCGCTGGGTGAGCGCCAGCGCCTACGCCCGGCCTACGACTGGACGGTGCAGCAGAACCCCGAGGGGCGCTATGTGCTGGAGGGCCTGCCCA
>CAZGDZ010000443.1:0-2049 GCA_964524855.1 uncultured Macromonas sp. | reverse complement strand
CATCTTGTACCAGCCGGGACAAAGGGTGCCCGGCCAGCATGCGCCGCCCCATGTCGGGGTGCGTCCGGATGACATCAAATTCTTCGTCGGTCAATCGGCCCGGCTTGCGCAAGATCGCGTCGGGCACACCGATCTTGCCAATGTCGTGCAGGAAGCCCCCGAGACTGACCTTCGCCGCCTCGGACGCGCTCAGGCCTGCCTCCAACGCCAACATGTGTGCGTACCTTGACACCCTCCACAGGTGTCCGCCCGTGTAAGGGTCCCTCGCCTCGACGAACCAGGCCATGGTCATCAGGCTGGCCAACAAGGGTTTGGCATGGGTGGCAAGGTCCGGCGACTTCGGCTCCGGTGTTGCCCCCGACGTTAGCCAGCGGCTGATTTTGTCTAGCGTGTCCATGTCTCGTCCTCATTCGTTGTCAGTCGCCACGCCTACGGGGACCATGCGCTCAACGGAAGTGTTGAGAAATCAATTTTTCTGTCACCCGCCGCCAAGGCGGATCGGTGATGTCTTCCTTGCTCAGGTAAACAAACGTCTCCCGCTTTCCCAGCTTCGAGGCGTTTGCCATTGCATCATCGACGCCCAGCAAGGTCACCGACAGTTGTATGGCCTGAGCCAGACGCCCCAAGTTCTGCTTGGCCTGTTCAAACGGTAGCATGGAAGTGAAGATCAACGGCAGTTTGTCTGACACGGCTCCCAGGCGACGTACCACCGCCTCAGCACTCTCCCTTATGGGAGATGACAGAGCAAGTGAGACTACGGCTCCCTTAGCACCGCCAACCATATTGTCCAGATCGGCCAGATGGTCCGGCTTCTTCGTCTGATACCCCAGGCCCTCCAGAAGGGGGCGCATCTCGGTGGCGATGAAGGGATGGGGACGGGCAAGTACGACAGTGTTTGACATGAAACCTCCTGAGGGTATGCGAGGTTATTCGTTGCTTGAAGCCATTTGGTTACAAAGAGCACGGTTGTTTTGCGGGCGTGTCCGTTTGGCATCCGGCTTCAATTGAGACTCCAGGGTTGGTCAAAACCGGGGGACTACAATAGTGCCGTGCACAATTCCCTCAAAGTCGCCACCTTGATCACGCCCGCCTACCGCGGCGCCGGTCTGCCGCGTGGCTACTTCTGCTCGGTCACGCCGCCGTGACCTGACACGGGCAGCGCGCCCGCTCACGCGGCGCCCTCTCTTGTTCGACCGCTGAAGCGCGTCGTTCTTCTTCAATCGATGCCCCGGTCATGGCTCGGGCATCCACTGTGCTTTTTCCTCATGTCTTTGCAAACCCTGCGCCAGGACTGGCTGTCCAACGTACGCAACGACCTGCTCGCCGGCCTGGTGGTCGCGCTGGCGCTCATCCCTGAAGCCATTGCCTTTTCCATCATCGCGGGCGTGGACCCCAAGGTGGGCCTGTACGCCTCGTTCTCCATCGCCACCATCATCGCCTTCGCGGGTGGCCGCCCGGGCATGATCTCGGCGGCCACCGGGGCCATGGCACTGGTGATCGCCTCGTTGGTGAAAGACCACGGCTTGCAATACCTGCTCGCCGCGACGGTGCTGACAGGTGTGTTCCAGATGATCGCAGGCTGGGTGAAACTGGGCACGCTGATGCGCTTCGTCTCGCGCTCGGTGGTTACTGGCTTCGTCAATGCGCTGGCCATCCTCATCTTCCTGGCACAACTGCCTGAACTCAACCCGGCCACGGCAGGCGTTACCTGGCACGTCTATGCCATGACGGCTGCGGGTCTGGCCATCATCTATGGCCTGCCCTACCTCACCAAGGCCGTGCCCTCGCCGCTGGTGACCATCGTGGTGCTCACCGCCGTTTCCATCGCGCTGGGGCTGGACATCCGCACGGTGGGCGACATGGGCGAACTGCCCGACAGCCTGCACGTGTTCCTGCTGCCCGATGTGCCGCTCAACCTGGAAACACTGTTCATCATCCTGCCCTACTCGCTCACGTTGATGGTGGTCGGGCTGCTGGAGTCGCTGATGACAGCGACCATCGTGGACGACCTGACCGACACCAAGAGCGACAAGAACCGCGAGTGCGTGG
>CAZGDZ010000442.1:0-2050 GCA_964524855.1 uncultured Macromonas sp. | reverse complement strand
TCGGTGTTCAGCCGCAATTCGCCCGCAGTTTGCGGGCCGCGCAGCATCAGCATGCCCAGCAGCACGCTCGCTTGGTCGGGCGCACCCACTACCCGCTGAAAGTTGTGTTCGTACCGGCTGACGCGGCCGCCACTGGTTTCAATCACCAGGCTGCGCTCGCGCAGGCCGTCCAAGGCTTCGGCAATGTCGCTCTCGGAGAGGTTCATCACCGGATCGCGGGCCGACTTTTGGTTGCATCCCGTTTGCAGCCCATTCAGGGTCATGGGGTAGCTGTCGGGCACGGTGCGCGCCTTCTCCATCAGGGTGGCCAGCACGCGGGCCTCGTTGATGGTCAGGGGGGTGTGGGCAGAGAAGGGCATATCCGGGGCAGTTTACACTTCACCCCCCAAAAGTCAGGTTCGCCCACGTCACCGTGAAAAACATTGTCATCCTTATTTCCGGCAGCGGCTCCAACATGCAAGCCTTGGTGCGGGCGTCGCAGCAGCGCCAGTGGGGGCCACGCTTTGGCGCACGCGTGGCGGGTGTGCTCAGCAACCGGCCTGACGCCGCCGGTTTGGCTTGGGCGCAGGCGCAGGGTTTGCCCACAGCGGTGGTGGACCACAAGGCTTACCCTTCGCGGGAGGCGTTTGACGCGGCCATGATCGACGCCATTCATGCCACGAACGGCGGTGCCATGCCTGACTGGGTGGTGCTGGCGGGTTTCATGCGCATTCTGACGCCGGGATTTGTGGCGCATTTTGATGGGCGGTTGCTGAACATCCACCCGTCGTTGCTGCCGGCGTTTCCCGGCTTGCACACCCACCGCCGGGCGCTGGAGGCGGGTTGCAAGTTTGCGGGTGCCACGGTGCACCGCGTCACCGCCGAGTTGGACCATGGCGAGTTTTTGGAGCAGGCGGTGGTGCCGGTGTTGCCGGGTGATACGCTGGAAACCCTGGCGGCCCGCGTGCTCACGCAGGAGCACATCATCTACCCGCGTGCGTTGGAGCGTCTGTTGAGCGGAACCTGACCTTCTGGTGGGTTAACGCAGGGCGTACACTGCGGCGCCCAGGGCCACCAGGGCCACGGTGGCCCAGCCCAGCCGGTCGATGTGCCGGTGCAGTTGCGCTTCCATGCGCTCGCCGCCCCAGCGCATCAAACCAGCCACCAGAAAGAAGCGCGCGCCCCGGCCGACCAGCGATGCCAAGGTGAACGGCAGCAGCGCCATGGACAGCACCCCCGCCGCGATGGTGAACACCTTGTACGGGATGGGGGAGAACCCGGCAATGAACACCGCCAGCACGCCCCACTGGCCAAAGAATTCAATGGCCTGCTGGTAGCCCGCCCAGTAGCGCGCCTGCCCTTGCAGCCAAGGCTCGATCATGGCGAATGCATAAGTACCAATGAAGTAGCCCAACAACCCGCCCAGCACCGATGTGATGGTTGTGATGGCGGCAAACCGCCACGCCTTGCTGGGTTGAGCCAGGCACATGGGTGCCAGCATCACGTCGGGCGGGATGGGAAAAAAGGACGACTCGGCAAAGCTCATGCCGCCCAGGTACCAAGGCGCGTGCCGGTGGCGGGCCCAGCGCATGGCGCGTTCGTAAAGCGAGGCAAACAGTTTCATCGGGTTACACGGCCTTGTGGAACACCAGTCCGGCGTGCTCGCGCTTGGCGTGGAACTGGATTTTGGGCCAGTTGGCCTCCACCGCGCGCAAGGTGGCGCCGTGGTCCACCAAAATGGTGGGTGCGTCCACCGCGTCCCAGGCCATGCGGTGAATGTTGGCGTCGATGAAGCGCTTCAGCTCCACTTCGCCACCGTTCTCGGGCGAGCAGGTCACCCAGCGCGCTACTTGGTAGCTGCTGTGGGTAATGCGCGCTTTCACGCCGTATTCGGTTTCCAGGCGGTGCTGCACCACTTCAAACTGCAGTTGGCCCACGGCGCCCAGCATCAGCACGCTGCCTGCCATGGGGCGGAACACCTGGATAGCGCCTTCTTCACCCAACTGCGTCAAGCCAGCCTTGAGCTGCTTGCCGCGCAGCGGGTCGGCTACTTCCACGCTGCGGATGATTT
>CAZGDZ010000441.1:0-2062 GCA_964524855.1 uncultured Macromonas sp. | reverse complement strand
GGCGAGGGCGCGGGCCATGAGGGACAGCTGCCGGGGCGGCCTGACCGCCATGCCGATGCCCATCATCAGACGTAGCCCACGATGTCCGTGGCGGTGGTGGCGAGGGTGACACGGTCAATCTGAAACGGGCCAAGGTAAGAGCCGCTGGCAACGTTGACGTGCGTGATGGTGGAGCCAGACAACAGATCTCGCACAACAACCGTACCGCCTGTGCCGACATAAAGCATGCGGCAAACGTGGCTCAAATCGTCGTTCACAGGTGTGACGGCAATCATCCTGACACCAGGCGCAGAAAGATCGGGATAGACGGAAGCAAAGGGATTAATGGAAGGCATTGCAGCACCTTAAGTAAAGATGCCCCAATGTCCACCCGATGCAGCCAATCTCACACGGCTGGCATATATGCCCAGTCAGTAGCCAGCGCGTCTGCCTTTGAAGTCATGACCCGTTCCCAGCGTTGAGCGCTTGGGCTCGGTGATGGCAAAGCGCAGCATCATCATCCCGTAGCGGCTGGCTGAAATGCGGTCGTCCTTCAACTTCACGATGAGGCCATTTTTGCGGTGGTACATCCGAAACTCGTCCAGCCAGCCGCCGCACGTCGAAAACACTTTCCAGCGCCCGGTCTGCATGCGGTCCAGCATTTCCATCACGCCCGCCTCTAGCCCGTTGGTGCCGTCTTCAAAGGTCGCACGCTCTGGAAGCAGGTTGGCCCCGTGCTTGCGGTAAATCTCGGCCAGTTGCTCACCGCTGCCTTTGTCGTGCTGCAAACCATCGTGTGGCCAAGCGATGGGAATCCACTTACCCTTGCCTGCCAGCAGCGGCGCTTGCATCACAGGGCTTGCCTCGCGCAATCCAAACTCATCCGTCAGGTACACCGTGTCATTGTCACGGTCGTATGCAAGCCACACAGCCGCTGCCGGGTGATCCCAGCCGAAGTCAATCCCAATGATTCGCGCCCAGTGCGGAGGTATTGGAATCGGCGGCACCACAATATCCTCTTCGGCCACCGGGAACACCTTGCCCGACCCCAGCACAGGTGCGCCATTCATCCGGGCCTCACGCTCATGCAGCGGGAAGCTCTCAGACAGTTCGCGCTTGGTGTCTTCGTCCAGGTGCGGCACATCGGCCCAGCCCGCTTGAATGATTGCCTTGCTCATGCGACTTTCTCAGCGTTCTGCAGGAAGTCCATCACCACCTCGGTAGCGCCCTCCAGGGGCGTGAACGTGATGGCCAAAATCCCCTTGGTTGTCGCGGTGCGGGTCAGGCACTCGTTGTAAATCCCCACGGGCGGCTCCTCGTCCAGCCAAATCCAGTGCTTGGCCGTGCCCTCAAAGGCCTTGCGCCCCTGGTCGTAGGACTTGAAGCCCAGCACGCTTTCACCGGCCTGCACGTCACCACCGCCGCCGTGGCGAATCTGGATGAAGTCCAGTGCGCCGTTCGTGTTCGGGCGTGACCGGGCCTTGATGATGGCGTCTGCCGGGATCATTCCGGTGCCAGGCTGCCCGGCCTGCCCGTAAAGCTCAAGCTGCACGATGTCACGCGTGGTTTCCAACGTCTTGCCTGCCGCCCAGGCGTTGATGGGCTTTTCAAACGCCCGGCCCTCCCACCAGTCCGGGTAACGGCCAGTCAGGTGCAGCGTGGACTCGTAGGCCCCGCTGATGGTCTTGCCCACGCGGTTGCCTGCCATGAAGCAGCGCTCCCTGTGAACAGCCCCGGCGCGGAAGAAGGCCATGTGCTTGCGGTAGCCCTCACGCGGAAACGGGCCGTCATCGCGGAAAAAGTCCAGCATGCGCCACTGCGCCCGCCGCGCCCTCATAAGCTCCAGCAGCGCATCCAGCTCATCATCAGCCAAATCCGAAAGGTCAGGCAGCACTCTTCGCCCCCAACGGTTTCAAACCCTCGGCCAGAGCTGCACAGGCCAGCGCGGTGCGCCGGTCGATTGCGGTGGCACCCGTCACCCACCGGCTGTAGGCTGCCTGTGTGACTCCCAGAGCATCGGCTGCGGCGCGCTGAGTCAGGCCCATGTGGGCCTGCCATGCGCGCAGAGCGTCGGCGGTCATGA
>CAZGDZ010000440.1:0-2066 GCA_964524855.1 uncultured Macromonas sp. | reverse complement strand
GCCATGTTCATCGCCCTGGCGCCCTTGCTGGTGCCGCTGGCCATCTGGATTTACACCTTGGTGTTTGCCTTCGCCTCGCTCTGGTTCACCCACTACCTGCTGGTCGCGCTCGACGCCTTGCGTGCCCAGCCGGTGTCAGCTTCCGAGGAGCGGTTGAACGCCGCCTCTGTCACGCCGCCTGCGGCCGCCACTGCGCCTTCCGAGCCTTCGGGGGGCGTGGTGATCGACGTGCAAGCGCGCGAACTTCCCTGAGTCCCATGACCGACGCTAACTTTCCTTCCATCGGCCTCATCATCATTGGCGATGAAATCCTGTCCGGCAAACGGCAGGACAAACACCTGCCCAAAGTGATCGAAATCTTGAATGAGCGCGGCCTGTCGCTCTCCTGGGCGCGCTACCTGGGCGACGACCGAGGGGCCATCACAGCTGCGCTGCGCGACGCGCTGTCGGGCAACGATCTGGTGTTTTCGTGCGGCGGCATTGGCGCCACGCCCGACGACCACACCCGCCAGGCTGCGGCCGCCGCGCAGGGGGTGGACTTGGTTCTGCACCCACAGGCCAAGGTCTTGATCGAGGAGCGGATGCAGGACGTGGCGCGGGAGCAGGGCCAAGTTTACGACCCAGACCGCCCCGACAACGTGCACCGCCTGAACATGGGGGTGTTCCCGGCCGGGGCGGAAATCATTCCCAACCCGTACAACAAGATTCCGGGTTTCCGTTGCCGGGGGGCTGGTGGGGCCGATGTGCATTTCGTCCCGGGTTTCCCGGTCATGGCCTGGCCGATGATCGAATGGGTGATGGACACACAGTACCGCCACCTGCAGCGCCAGAGCAACCGCGAGGAGCGTTCGGTGATCGTGTTTGGTGCGATGGAGGCAACGCTGACGCCGTTGATGGAAGCGGTCGAGGCGGCCCATGCCGGGGTCAAAGTCTTCAGCCTGCCCAGTGTCGATCATCCCGAATACGGGCGTCACATCGAATTGGGCGTCAAGGGTGGGGTGGCCGACACGCCGGCGGCGTATGATGCACTGTTGCAGGGGTTGCGGCTGCAAGGTGCCCGGTTGGGCCCTGAAATGGTGCGATCCTGAAAGCATTGATTTGGTGCGCAAGCACTAATGTGGTGCATTCTCGGTGCAGCCCGCTTTGCGCTCTCAGGGCTCAAAGGTGGCACGGAAACTGCTGAATCACCCCGGTAACGTTTTTTTTGTCCTTTCCGACCAGGAGATTTCTGATGGCCAAGACCGTCGCAGACGTGATGCAAATGGTGAAAGACAACGACGTCAAGTTCGTTGATTTCCGTTTCACCGATACCCGTGGTAAGTGGCAGCACATTACGATTCCCGTCTCTCAGTTCAACGAAGACAAGTTCGAAGAAGGCCAAGCCTTCGACGGTTCTTCCATCGCTGGCTGGAAAGGCATTGAAGCGTCTGACATGTTGCTGGCCCCCGATGCCGGCAGCGCCTTCATCGATCCGTTCGTTGAAGAGACCACCATGGTGCTGGTCTGCGACGTGATTGAGCCCACCGATGGCAAAGCCTACGAGCGCGACCCGCGCTCCATCGCCAAGCGCGCCGAAACCTACCTGAAGGCTTCCGGCCTGGGCGACACAGCCTTCTTCGGTCCGGAACCCGAGTTCTTCCTGTTCGACGAAGTGCGCTGGAGCAACGAGCCCGGCCACAGCTTCTACCAGATCGAAGAATATGAAGCTCCGTGGAACACCGGTTCCAAGCTCGAAGGTGGCAACCGTGGTCACCGTCCGCGCGTCAAGGGTGGTTACTTCCCGGTGCCTCCGGTGGACAGCACCTTCGACATGCGCAACGAGATGTGTCAGATTTTGGAAGCCGTGGGCGTGCCGGTCGAAGTGCACCACCACGAAGTCGCTGGCGCTGGCCAGTGCGAAATCGGCACCCGCTTCTCGACCCTGGTCGAGCGCGCCGACTGGACCCTGCTGCAAAAGTACGTGATTCAGAACGTGGCAAATGCCTACGGCAAAACCGCCACCTTCATGCCCAAGCCCTACCACGGCGACAACGGTTCCGGCATGCACGTGCACCAGTCGATCTGGA
>CAZGDZ010000439.1:0-2070 GCA_964524855.1 uncultured Macromonas sp. | reverse complement strand
ACGCGGTTGTAGTCGGGGAACTTGCCCTCGACCAGCTTGGTGACGAACTCCATGCACTCTAAGCTGAACTTGGCCTGTTTGGCGTAGAACTGCATCTCGATGGCGCCGTCCTTGTCGCTCAGCAAGCGCTGCAACTCCAGCACGGTTTTGCGCGGCAGGATGACTTCCTGCTTGGGCACTTCCACGTCCAGATCGGCGCTGGCGAAGGCCAGTCGGTGGCCATCGGTGGCCACCAGGCTCAACTTCTTGCCTTCGGCCACGAAGAGGATGCCGTTGAGGTAATAGCGAATGTCATGCACCGCCATGGCGAACGACACCTGACCCAGCAAGCTCTTGAGGGTCTTTTGCGGCACGCTGAAGACGGGGCCGAAACTGGGCGACTCCTGCACCAGCGGGAAGTCCTCGGCCGGCAGCGTTTGCAGGGTGAACTTCGATTTGCCACCCTTGAGCACCAGCTTGGACTGCTGCGACTCCAGGCTCACCACTTGGTCAGCCGGCAGGGTGCGCAGAATGTCGATCAGCTTGCGTGCGCCCACGGTGGTGGCAAAGCTGGTGTCGTCACCGCCCAGGTCGGCGTGGGTGCGAATCTGAATTTCCAGGTCGGACGTGGTCAGTTGCACCTGCCCCGCAGTTTTGCGGATCAGCACATTGGCCAACACCGGCAGCGTGTGCCGGCGTTCCACGATACCGGCCACCGATTGCAGCGCGGCCAACACTTTGTCCTGGGTCGATTGGAAAACGATCATGGGTCAGGTCAGGTGGAAGGGGAATGTGCCATTGTTACAGGTTTGACGCGCACTTCAGGCCGTCAACCCTTGAGGGTCTGCTCCAGCACGTGCAGCTGCTGGTTCAGCTCGCTCACGGTCTGGCGTTCGGCGGCGATCTTGCGCACCGCGTGCAGTACGGTGGTGTGATCGCGCCCGCCAAACAGCTCGCCAATTTCAGGCAGGCTTTTTTGCGTCAGCTCCTTGGCCAGGAACATCGCAATCTGGCGCGGGCGGGCAATGTTGGCCGGCCGTTTCTTGGAATACATGTCCGCGACCTTGATCTTGTAAAAATCGGCCACGGTTTTTTGAATGTTCTCCACGCTGATCTGCCGGTTCTGAATACTCAGCAGGTCTTTCAGCGCGTCGCGCGCCAGCTGGATGGAGACTTCCTTCTGGTTGAAGCGGCTGTAGGCCAAAATTTTGCGCAACGCGCCTTCGAGTTCGCGCACGTTGGAGCGCACGTTCTTGGCCACGAAAAACGCCACGTCTTCGGGCATGGCGGCGCCCTCGGCCTCGGCCTTGCTGATCAGAATCGCCACCCGCATTTCCAGCTCGGGCGGCTCGATCGCCACCGTCAGCCCCGAGTCGAAACGCGACACCAGCCGTTCGTGAATGTCGGCCAGGCCCTTGGGGTAGGTGTCGCTGGTCATGACAATGTGGCTCTTTTTGGCCAGCAGCGCCTCGAACGCGTTGAAGAATTCTTCCTGCGTGCGTTCCTTGTTGGCAAAGAACTGCACGTCGTCGATGATGAGCAGGTCCAGCGAGTGGTAGCGCTCTTTGAACTCGTCAAAAGTTTTGCGCTGATACGACTTGACCACATCCGACACGAACTGCTCGGCGTGGATGTAGAGAACTCTGGACCCGGGCTTGTCGGCCAGCAACTGGTTGCCGATGGCATGCACCAAGTGCGTCTTGCCCAAGCCGACTCCGCCGTACACGAACAGCGGGTTGTAGAGCTGGCCCGGGCTGCCAGCCACGTGCATGGCGGCGGCGCGCGCCATGCGGTTGGCCGAACCTTCCACCAGGGTGGAAAAGGTCAACGCCGTGTTCAGCCGGTGCTTGTGGGCGTCGGCCTTGGGCTCGACCGGCGCCGGCACTTCGGGCAGCTCGGCAAAAATCGGGTCTTGCATGGCCTGCTGCGCGCGCGGCGCCAGGCCTTGGCGTGCAGGGGCTTCACGCGGAGCGAGCACCAACTCCAGCGTCACCGGGCGGCCTGCAGCCTCCTGCAGCACGGCCGTGATGCGGGCTGCGTACTGGGCGCGCACCCAGTCCATCTTGAAGCGGTTGGCGACGGCCAGCGTGA
>CAZGDZ010000438.1:0-2078 GCA_964524855.1 uncultured Macromonas sp. | reverse complement strand
CTGGCCGCCCACTTCAAACTCGCCTTGCAGCCGGTGCGGTGCCCGGTCCAGGGCCCGAACAGCGTCCCCGCGCTTGACGTGTACCGGCGGCAGCACATAGCTTTGCCGGGCGTGTGCTTCGTGCACCGTCAGCACCGGCGGCAGTGGCGTGATGTCCCATTTCACCAGCCGGGCTGCGCGGCGGGCGGTGTTCACGTCGTCGGCCAAAATCAATCCGCCAACCTGGCCCAGGAACTGCACGGTGCCGTGGGCAAACACCGGTTCATCGTGGGCAAAGGCGGCCAAGGTGCGGTCGCCCGGAATGTCGGTCGCGCTGATGAAGGCGCGTACCCCGGGCAGCGCCAGTGCCGCGCTCGCATCGATGCCGTTGAGCACGCCGTGAGCCAGTGGTGAGCATACCGGCGCCGCGTGCAGCGTGCCGCGCACCTCGGGCAGATCGTCGATGTAGCTGACAGCGCCAGCCACCTGGGCGCGGGCGCTTTCGTGGTGGCGCGACACACCGGCGGCGCGCTCAGTCACGGGCGGCGTGGTGAGTTTCAGGTCGGGTGCGTTCATGCCAACACCTCCAGGGTGGCCAGTTGGTCCAGCTGTATGCCTTGCTGCCCCTGGCTGTCCAGCCAAAAGCGTTGCAGCAGGTTGGCCAGCACCGTCTGGCGGTAGTGCGCGCTGGCGCGCATGTCGCTGATGGGTTGGAACTCGGCGCGCAAGGCGGCCTGGGCTGCCATCACGGTGTCTGCGTTCCAGGTCTGGCCGCGCAGGGCGGCTTCGGTCTGGCGGGCCCGTGCGGGGGTGGCGGCCACCCCGCCCGCACCCACGGACGCGCTTGCGATCTGGGCGCCGTCCAGTTCAAGCCGAATGGCCAGGCACACGGCCGAAATGTCGTCGTCGAACCGTTTGCTGATCTTGTACACCCGAATCGCCTCGTTGGGGGTGGGCCGTGGCACCTTGATCCACGCCAGCACTTCGTCAGGGCGCATCACATTCGTGCGGTAGCCGGTGTACAGGTCTTCCAGCGGCAGTTCGCGGTGTGCCACTTCACCGCCAGTGCGGGTGCGTTTCCAGCGCATCAGCACCACGCTGGCGCCCAGCGCGATGAGCAGGGGCATCGAGTCGCCGATGGGGGAGCCGTTGGCCACGTTGCCGCCCAGCGTGCCGGAGTTGCGCACCGGCAGCCCGGCGAAGCGCTGGCTGAAGGTCCGCAATTGCGGACGCTCGGCCACCAGCGCGGCAAAGGCGTCGCTCAGGCTGACGGCGGCGCCAATGGCGATATGGTGCGGGTAGGTTTCGATCTGCTGCAGTTCCCGGGTGCCGGTCACATCCAGAATTTGGTCGTAGCGCCGGTGTTGCTTGGTGACCCACAGCCCCACGTCGGTGCAGCCGGCCACGAGTTGTGCCTGGGGCCGCAGGGCGCGGGCCTGCAGCAGCGCGTTCAAGCTGGTGGGTTTCAGGTAAGCGTCGTGGGCCGCTGGTGCGGGCGCGATCGCTTCCAGTGCCTGCAGGGGGGCCGCTTCATCCACCCTGCAGGCGGCGGGCAGTGGCAGTTCGCCCATGCGTTGGGCGGCGTCGAGAATGGGGCGGTAGCCGGTGCAGCGGCACAGGTTGCCCGACAGGTCGGCCTGCGCCTGAGCGCGGGTGATGCCCTGGCCACCGGTGCTGTTCTGGTACAGGGCGAACAGGCTCATCACGAAGCCTGGCGTGCAAAAGCCGCACTGGCTGCCGTGGCACTGCACCATGGCTTCCTGCACCGGGTGCAAGGGGGCGGTGGTGGGGTTGTCGTGGCCTGCGATGTCGGCCGCGGTCCACACCGCCATGCCGTCCACCGAATGCGCCAGCCGGATGCAACTATTGATGGCTTTGTAACGCAAGCCTTCGGTGGTGCGCTCGCCCAGCACCACGGTGCAGGCGCCGCAGTCGCCTTCGCCGCAGCCTTCTTTGGTGGCGGTCAGGTGCAGGTCTTCGCGCAGCAGGTCCAGCAGGGTGCGGCTGGGTGGTACATTCGCCACGGACACGACTTCCCCGCGCCGCAGAAAACGCAAGGGCCGGGACGCGACTTCAGGTGCAGGAGTGGTCTTCATGCG
>CAZGDZ010000437.1:880-2079 GCA_964524855.1 uncultured Macromonas sp. | reverse complement strand
CCCACAGGAGACACCCATGACATACATCATCCCAGGCACCGCACTGTTCGACGGCGACATGTCACAAAAGGGCTACGCCCTCAACAAGATGTGCTTTTCCTTCAACGATCAGGCCAACCGCGAGGCCTTTGTGGCCGACCCCGAGGCCTACATGCAGAAGTACCGGCTGACCGAGCAGCAGGCCGCAGCCATCCGTTCCAAGCAGGTCTTGGCCTTGCTGGAAGCCGGTGGCAACGCCTACTACCTGGCCAAGTTCGCGGGCATTTTCGGGCTCAACATGCAAGACATCGGCGCCCAGCAGACCGGCATGACGAAAGACGCCTTCATGGCGAAACTGGTGGCGGCCAACCAACAGCCCGCCTGGCCCGCCCCGTAGGCCTGAGTCGCTGCCTCAACCCTCATCCCCACATTCAAGGAGACGCCCCATGGCACAACTCATCGGTGGCCTGGCCACTTCCCACATTCCCGCCATCGGCAACGCCATCCACAAAGGCCTGCAGCAAGAGCCGTACTGGAAGCCCTTTTTTGACGGCTACCTGCCCGTCCACGACTGGCTGGGCCAAGTCAAGCCCGACGTGGCGGTGGTGTTCTACAACGACCACGGGCTGAATTTTTTCCTCGACAAAATGCCCACCTTTGCCGTGGGCGCGGCGGCGGACTACAGCAATGCCGATGAAGGGTGGGGCATTCCCACCTCAGCGCCGGTGGCCGGTTGCCCCGATCTGTCGTGGCACCTCATTCGGCACCTGGTGGCCAAGGAATTCGACATCGTTACCTGCCAGGAAATGCTGGTGGACCACGCCTGCACCCTGCCGTTGAAGCTGTTTTGGCCCAACGACGCAGTGGCGCCGGTGCGCATCGTACCCATCGACATCAACACCGTGCAGTTCCCGCTGCCCACGGCCAAACGGGTGTACAAGCTGGGCCAGGCGGTGGGCGAAGCCATCCAGTCGTGGGACAGCGACCAGCGTGTGGTCGTGCTGGCCACGGGTGGTTTGAGCCACCAACTGGAAGGCGAACGCGCCGGCTTCATCAACAAGCCGTTCGACCTGCAGTTCATGGAAAGCATGGTGTCCAACCCCGAATGGGCCACCCAGTTCAGCGACGTGGATCTGGTGGAAAAGGCCGGCACCCAGGGTGTGGAACTGCTCATGTGGCTGGCCATGCGCGGGGCGCTCACCACGGCAGGCGCAGGCGTG
>CAZGDZ010000437.1:0-870 GCA_964524855.1 uncultured Macromonas sp. | reverse complement strand
GTGCGCAAGGTGCACAGCAACTACCACATTCCCATTTCCAACACCGCCACCGGGTTGCTGGCGCTGGAAGCCATGGCTTGATGTGGGCTATATTGGGGGTGTCTTTTCATGCATACCCGCGAAAGGCCCATTTCATGAAATACCTGTCCGCTGTCGTTGCCTCGTTGTTCCTCCTGGGTGGTTCCGCCGCCTGGGCCGAAGGCCCCACCTGTCACGCCAACGCCGCCGAAAAGAAGCTGGCTGGGGCGGCCAAAAACTCGTTTCTGAAGAAGTGCGAGAAAGACGCCAGCGCTTCCTGCGAAGCGGCTGCGGCCGACAAAAAGCTCGCTGGTGCAGCCAAGAATAGCTTCACCAAAAAGTGCGTGAAAGACGCGGTCGGCGCGGCCGGTTGACGCCATGAAAAAGGGGGCCTTGCGGCCCCCTCAGTCTGTCCATCGCTCAGGTTGAGCGTGGAACTCTGCTTCAGAGCGAGTCGATGAAGATGCGCAGCTTGTCCGAGCGGCTCGGGTGCTTGAGCTTGCGCACCGCCTTGCTCTCAATCTGACGAATCCGCTCGCGGGTCACGTCGAACTGCTTGCCCACTTCTTCCAGCGTGTGGTCGGTGGACATCTCGATGCCGAAGCGCATGCGCAGCACCTTGGCTTCGCGCGGCGTCAGGGTGTCCAAAATCTCCTTCACCACATCGCGCAGGCCAGCTTGCATCGCGGCATCCATCGGCGCGGTGTTGGCGCTGTCTTCGATGAAATCGCCCAGGTGGCTGTCGTCGTCGTCCCCGATCGGCGTTTCCCTGGAGAGCGGCTCTTTCGCGATCTTCATGAACTAGCGGATCTTGTCATCCGGCATCACCATCTTTTCGGCCAGGATGGACGC
>CAZGDZ010000436.1:0-2123 GCA_964524855.1 uncultured Macromonas sp. | reverse complement strand
AGCGGCGATAGTGGGCGCTTTGCATCTTGTGCCCCTCGAACACCACGCACGATGCCACGGTCGCTTCGCCAGCGGTGTGCGAAATGTCAAAGCATTCCATGCGCAGCTTGGCCAAGTCATCCATCGGCAAGTCCAATGCTTCGGCCAACGCACGGGTGCGGGCCTGCTGAGAACCTTCCTCGGCCAGCAGGCGGGCCAATTGCAAATCGGCATTGGTCTGGGCCATGTCCAGCCAGGCGCGGCGGTGTTCGCGTGGGTTGAAGACGGTGTGCAACCGCATGCCGTACTGCTCGGCCAGCAAATCGATCAAATGAGGCTGCACGGGCGCCCCCAGCACCAGCACCGGTGGCGGCGCCACGCCGGTGTAGTGCTGTGCCAAGAAAGCCTCCAACACCCGTTGCTCCACCGACAAGGCCTCACTGTCCAACAGATCTCCCTCGCCACCGGCAAGACCGGCCAGCGCCACCCCATCCTCAATATGCGCGGGAAAGTAAGGCCGATCGCCCAAATGCCGGCCGCCCCGCACCATGGCGAGGTTTACGCAAGCACGACCGCCCTGCACCTTCACCGCCAGAATGTCCACATCCTGGTCGCTGCTGCTTTCCATCGCCTGCTGGTGCAGCACCTTGGACAAGGCCGCGATCTGGTTACGTACCTCGGCCGCCTGCTCGAACGCCAGCACCTCGGCATGGGCCAGCATGCGCCGCTCCAGCTCGTCCAGCACGCCCTGGGTTTCGCCACGCAAAAAGGCGCTGGCGCTGCGCACATCGCGCTCGTAGTCGGCGGGGCTGATCCAACCCACACAAGGCCCACTGCAACGCTTGATCTGGTACAGCAAACAGGGCCGTGTGCGGTGGTTGAACACCGTGTCCTCACAGGTGCGCAGGCGAAATGCCTTCTGCAGCAGCAGAATCGTTTCCTTCACCGCCCAGGCGTTGGGGTATGGGCCAAAGTACTGGTGGCGCTTTTCCACCGCACCTCGGTAATAGGAAATTCGGGGGTAATGCTCGGGCTGCGGCGTGCCGGTGACGCTGGCTGGCGCGTTGTCCGCAGCGGGCGTCCAATGGCTTGCACTCAGCTTGAGGTATGGGTAACTCTTGTCGTCCCGAAACAGGATGTTGAAGCGTGGCTGCTGAGTCTTGATCAGGTTGTTTTCCAGCAACAACGCTTCCGCATCGGAACGCACCACCGTGGTTTCCATGCGCGCGATCTTGCTGACCATGTGGCCAATGCGGGTGCCGTCGTGGCTTTTGGTGAAATAGCTCGACACCCGCTTTTTCAAGTCGCGCGCCTTGCCCACATACAACAGCGCGCCGGCTGCGTCAAAGTAACGATACACGCCCGGCAGGCCCGGCAAGGCCGCCACGGCTAGGAGCAATTCTTCGGGATGGTGTGCAGACATGATCAGCGCCCGATTGTGGCACTGTCACAATCCGCGCATGACTTGGGACATCTTTTGCCACGTGATCGACAACTGGGGCGATCTGGGCGTGTGTTGGCGCCTCAGCGCCGACCTGGCGCACCGAGGCCAGCGGGTACGTCTGTGGGTGGATGACCCGCAGCCGCTGACCTGGATGGCACCCGGCGCCTTGGAAGGCAAGGTGAACGGCGTCACTGTGCACCACTGGCCCCGGACAGACACCAACGCGATGCCCCCCGCCGTACCGCCGGGCGATGTGCTGGTGGAAGCGTTTGGCTGCGAGATCGCTCCAAGCTGGGTGCAACAACTCCTGCCGCCGCGAGCAGGGCTACAGCCCGTCTGGATCAACCTTGAATACCTCAGCGCCGAGCCCTGGGTCGAGCGCTGCCATCGCTTGCCCTCCCCCGTGTTGAATGGCCCTTTGGCCGGTCGCATCAAGTGGTACTTTTACCCAGGGTTCACCGCGCAGACCGGCGGCTTGTTGCGCGAGCCCGGCTTGTTGCCCTCCGACCCACAAGACAATCAAGGGGGCACCTCTGCCACAACAGATGCCCACCCCACCATCGCCCTGTTCTGCTACGAGCCCAAACCGCTGGCGGCGCTGTTGGCCCACCCAGACCTGGCACACGCCCACTGGCAGGTGGCCGGCGGCCGCAGCGCGACGGCGTTCGCCCAAGTCGCGCCACAACGGCCCGCCACCGCC
>CAZGDZ010000435.1:0-2128 GCA_964524855.1 uncultured Macromonas sp. | reverse complement strand
CACCATCACCCTGTCGGCAGCCCACCAAGGTGGCTCCATCTTGATCGAAGTGCGAGACGACGGCAAAGGTCTGAACCGCCAGAAGCTGATCGACAAGGCCCGCTCCAAAGGCATTCCGGTGACGGACGACATGCCGGACCAGGACGTGTGGCAACTGATTTTTGCCCCAGGGTTCTCCACCGCCGAAGTGGTGACCGATGTTTCCGGCCTTGGCGTGGGCATGGATGTGGTGAAAAAGAACATCGCGGCCCTGGGCGGTTCGGTGGAGCTGGACTCCGCTGAAGGCTTTGGCATGAGCGTGAAGGTGCGCCTGCCGCTGACCCTGGCCATCATGGACGGCATGACGGTGCGGGTGGCCGAAGAGGTCTACATCCTGCCGTTGTCGTCGGTGGTTGAGTCTTTCCAGGTGGAGGCCAAAGACATCAACACCGTGGCGCAAAACGCCCAGCTGGTGAAGGTTCGCGACGAGTACATGCCGGTGATCGACATCGATCGGGTGTTCTCAGTGCCCCGCCAGCCAGATGACACCTCGGCGAACAGCATCATGGTGGTGATCGAGGCCGACGGCACCCGCGTGGCCCTGATGGTGGATGAGTTGCTTGGGCAGCAACAGGTGGTGATCAAGAACTTGGAGTCGAACTACAAGAAAGTGCGTTACGTGTCGGGCGCCACCATTTTGGGTGACGGCAGCGTTTCGCTGATCCTCGACACCTCGTCGCTGGTGCGCCGGGCTCGACAATAACACTCTCACCCTGCTCGCAGCCATCCCCAAACCATGGACCATGAAGACGCCTCCGCCATCCAGAGCCGGGAATTTGCCTGGACGACGGCCGACTTCACCCGCATCAAAGACCTGATTTACCGGCACGCGGGCATCAGCCTGCATGATGGCAAACAGGCCATGGTGTACAGCCGAATCGCCCGGCGGCTGCGCGAAACCGGCCACCAGAGCTTCAAAGACTACCTGGAATGGCTGGAACGCGGCAACGACGCGCAGGAGTGGCAAGAATTCGTCAACGCGTTGACAACCAACCTGACGTCTTTCTTCCGCGAAAACCACCACTTCATCGAACTCTCGCGCCTCGTTCGCGAAAACCCGTCCAAGGACTGGAGAATCTGGTGCAGCGCTGCCTCCACCGGCGAGGAGCCCTACTCCATCGCCATCACTATGGCCGAAGCACTCGGCCTGAGTGGGCGTTTTCAGATCTGGGCCAGCGATATCGACACCAAGGTGCTGAACACCGCGTCGCGCGGGGTCTACAAGCTCGAAGGCTTAAAGAACCTGACCCAGGACCAGTTGCGCAAGTACTTCCTCAGGGGCACCGGACACAACGGTGGCTTGGCGCGGGTGCGACCCGAGTTGCAAAAGCACATTCAGTTCTTCAACCTCAACTTGATTGAAGAGCATTGGTCGTTGCGCGAAGAGTTCGACGTGGTGTTCTGCCGCAACGTGATGATCTACTTTGACAACCCGACACAACGGCAGGTGCTGGGGCGCATACACCGGTTGATGAAACCCCAGGCCACCCTGTTTGTGGGCCATGCCGAGAACTTCAGCGATGCGCGCGCGCTGTTTGCGCTGCGAGGCAAAACCATTTACGAAAAAGTCTGAATCCCATGCATCGCAGCCCTTCGTACCTGCAAACCCTCAAGAGCCAGCCTCGAAAACCCGGGGAGGCGTCGTTCTTCTTCCACGACCAACATTTCAAGTACAACGCGGCCAAGGTGCTACCGGGTGAATACTTCGTCTCCAACGAAGATGTGGTCATCATGACGGTGCTGGGTTCGTGCATTGCGGCCTGCATCTGGGACTCGCGGCTGCGCATCGGCGGCATGAACCACTTCATGCTGCCTGAAGGGGGGGCCGACACCTCGGGCCGCTATGGCTCCTATGCGATGGACCTGCTGATCAACGAGCTGGTGAAAAAGGGCTCGTCCCGCGAGTACATGCAAGCCAAGGTGTTTGGCGGCGGCGCGGTGATTTCAGGCTTCACCACCATGAACGTCGGGGAGCGGAACACCAAATTCGTCATGGATTACCTGGCCACCGAGCGCATTCCGGTAGTATCCAAAGACGTGCTCGACATTTACCCCCGCAAGGTGGTGTTTTTCCCCGTCACGGGCAAAG
>CAZGDZ010000434.1:0-2135 GCA_964524855.1 uncultured Macromonas sp. | reverse complement strand
TATGGGACAGAAAATCCATCCTACCGGCTTCCGCTTGGCGGTCAGCCGCAACTGGGCCAGCCGTTGGTACGCCTCCAACCGTGACTTCGCCGGCATGCTGGCCGAAGACATCAAGGTCCGCGAGTACCTGAAGGCCAAGCTGAAGAATGCCGCGGTTTCCCGCGTCGTGATCGAGCGCCCCGCCAAGAACGCCCGTATCACCATTTACTCGGCACGTCCGGGTGTGGTGATCGGCAAAAAAGGCGAGGACATCGAAAAGCTGAAGAAGGACCTGGCCGCCAAGTTGGGCGTGCCGGTGGCCGTCAACATCGAAGAAGTGCGCAAGCCCGAAGTCGATGCCAAGCTGATCGCTGACTCCATCACCCAGCAGCTGGAAAAGCGCATCATGTTCCGCCGCGCCATGAAGCGCGCGATGCAGAACGCGATGCGTCTGGGCGCCCAAGGCATCAAGATCATGTCTTCGGGTCGTTTGAACGGCATCGAAATCGCCCGTACCGAGTGGTACCGCGAAGGCCGTGTACCGCTGCACACCCTGCGCGCTGACATCGACTACGGCACCTCGCTGGCCCAAACCACCTACGGCATCATCGGTGTCAAGGTGTGGGTTTACAAAGGTGACCACCTGGGTCGCAATGATGCGCCTTCGCTGGACAGCACCCCGCGTCCGGACGACGAGCGCCGTCCCCGTGGCCCGCGCCGTGATGGTCGTGGCGACAACCGCGGTGAACGCCGTGGTGGCCCCCGCCGTGGTGCCTCCACCAACGCCGCCCCGGCCGATGGCAGCGACAAGCCGCAGGCCTAAGGAGAACTGACAATGTTGCAACCTGCTCGCCGTAAATACCGTAAAGAGCAAAAAGGCCGCAACACGGGTATTGCCACCACTGGCAACACCGTGGCCTTTGGCGATTTCGGCCTGAAGTCCACCGACCGTGGCCGTCTGACGGCACGCCAGATCGAATCCGCACGTCGTGCGATTTCCCGTCACGTCAAGCGTGGTGGCCGGATCTGGATTCGTGTGTTCCCTGACAAGCCGATTTCCAAGAAGCCTGCCGAAGTCCGTATGGGTAACGGTAAGGGTGGTGTGGAGTACTACGTGGCTGAGATCCAGCCCGGCAAGGTGCTGTACGAAATCGTGGGCGTGCCCGAGCAACTGGCTCGCGAAGCGTTCACCCTGGCCGCTGCCAAGCTCCCGCTGCGCACGACCTTTGTGACCCGCATGCTGGGCCAGTGATTCAGGAGAACACAAGATGAAAACTGCTGAACTGCGCCAAAAAGACGTTGCCGGCCTTCAAGCTGAAGTGAAAGCCCTGCAAAAGGCCCACTTCAACCTGCGCATGCAGAAAGCCACGCAACAACTGTCCAACCTCGCCACGCTGCGCAGCACCCGTCGTGCCATCGCTCGTGCGAAGACCATTCTTGCTGAAAAGCAAGCCGCCAAGTAAGGAGTGACCATGACGGAAGCCAAAACCTCCCTCAAGCGCACCTTGATTGGCAAGGTGGTCAGCGACAAGCGTGCCAAGACCGTGACCGTGCTGGTCGAGCGTCGCGTGAAACACGAGCTGTACGACAAGATCATGATCAAGTCGAGCAAGTACCACGCGCACGACGAAAACAGCGAGTACAAGCTGGGTGACATCGTTGAGATCACCGAAAGCCGTCCGCTGTCCAAGACGAAGAACTGGGTTGCCACCCGCCTGGTCCAAAAGGCCGCACTGGTGTAAGCCTGTTCCTCTGCCCTTGGGCAGAAACTGAAAAAACGACCGACAATCTCGGTCGTTTTTTTTCGTCTTTTCACCGCGACCTGGCCATGGGGGCCGGGTCGCACCACCCAGGTGCCCGAAGGGGCCCGCTCAAGGAGATTGTCATGATTCAGGTCGGAGACCGATTGCCCGCGCTCACGTTGACGGAGTTTGTGGAAGTGGAGGGCGGCGGGTGCAGCCTGGGCCCGAACCCGGTGGAGGTGGCCAAGGCCACGGCCGGCAAGACCATCGCCTTGTTTGCGGTGCCAGGGGCCTTCACGCCCACGTGTTCTGCCAAGCACGTGCCGGGCTACGTGGAGCACCACGACGCGCTGAAGGCGGCAGGTGTGGACGAAATCTGGTGTGTCAGTGTCAACGACGTGTTCGTGATGGGCG
>CAZGDZ010000433.1:0-2137 GCA_964524855.1 uncultured Macromonas sp. | reverse complement strand
ATCCCTGGTCAAAATTCAGTTGGCACAGGTGGTCAATTTTGAATTGGCGCCAACAGCGCACCACCTCTGCGACACTTCCATTGCCGGTCATACACTGGTTGTGCACTACAGATTCGACCGGCAGCATCAGGGCGGCGAGATCAACGAAGCAGATGACAGGTCCCGGGTCAGGAGCAGTCGTTGCGATGGTCAAAACGAGCGACCGCTGTCAGCCTTGTCCCGAGCGCCATGGAGCAAGCCAATTTCTTGGCCTCAACCTTCACAAGGTCCGACTCCGGTTGCCAACCTTGGCCAGTCTGTAGACAATCTGCAACAGCGATTCGCGCTGTGCACTTGGCTACGGAAAGGGTAGAAGTTGGCTACGGAATCTGCGGCGACTTGGCTACGGACTGAAGGCGCAAAACAAAAGGCTTGCACCATCGCTGATACAAGCCTTTGATTTCAAAAGAAATTTTGGCTCCTCAACCTGGGCTCGAACCAGGGACCTACGGATTAACAGTCCGGCGCTCTACCAACTGAGCTATTGAGGAACAGCTTTAAATTATAGCAATGTTTTGCCCTGCGCGACGCTGTTCCACAGGTTTTGCAATTCATGTGCAGCGGTCTCGGGCTCCTCGCTGCCCGTGATGGCGCGCACCACCGCAAACGATCCCACCCCCGTCGCGGCCACGGCGGGCAGGTGCTCTGCGGCAATACCACCGATGGCCACCAAGGGCCGGTGGCGCAGCAGCCGGGCATAGGCTCCCAGGCGGCCCAGCCCTTGCGGGGGGGTGGCCATGGCCTTGAGGGTGGTAGGGAACACCGCGCCCAGAGCCACATAGCTCGGGCCCACAGACTCGGCGCGCAGCATCTCGGCGTAGCCGTGGGTGCTCAGGCCTAAGCGGATGCCCGCGTCGCGCATCCGCGCCAAGTCTTCGGGTGTCAGGGTCTCCAGGTCTTCCTGGCCCAGGTGCACCCCATAGGCTCCGGCAGCAATGGCTTCCTGCCAATGGTCGTTGATGTACAAGTGCGCGCCCGTGCCCGCCACCGCGTCAATGGCGGCGCGGATTTCTCGCTGCACCGCCTGCGCATCGGCCGATTTGAAGCGCAATTGCACCGTGCTCAGGCCTGCGCGTGCCATGCGACCCACCCATTCGGCGCTGGGCAGCACGGCATAGACGCCCAGCTTCATCGGCGCTGAGGGGAAATCTTGGGGGCTGTTGTGGGAGCGCAGGCCAAAGTCCGCCGCTTCGTAGGGCCAAGCGTCCAGGTCAAAGCGGTCTGTGCGCTCGCTTTGCCGTTGCCACGCTTGCGCCACGCATTCGGCGTCGGCCGGAATGAAGCCCAGGCGGCGCGCGGCGGCGTAAGCAATGGCGTAGGGGCTGTCGTTGGCTGGGGAGACCTGGGCGTCGGTGTTGCTGGGCAGGCCAAGCCCCGCGTGGCGTTCGACGATGGCCAAAGTGGCTTGCAGCGCAGTGGGCATGGCGGTTGGCAAGATGGCTGGGCGGGCTTCAGGCGTGGTGCCAGAAGGGCGTGCCCAGCACCGGGGTGCTGGGCTGGGCGCTGTCTTGAGGCTGCATCGCACCCGCCAAGAAGGCGCTGCGGCCGGCGCGCACGGCATCGGCAAACGCGCCCGCCATGGCCACCGGGTCTTGCGACAACGCCACGGCGGTGTTCAGCAGCACGGCGTCGAAGCCCCATTCCATCACCTGGCAGGCGTGCGAAGGCAGCCCCAAGCCCGCGTCCACAATCAGCGGCACGTTCAGGCGTTCCCGCAGCGTGCGCAGGGCGTAGGGGTTGATGGGGCCTTTGCCGGTTCCAATGGGCGCCGCCCAGGGCATGACAGCCTGGCAGCCCACGTCCACCAGGCGCTGGCACAGCACCAGGTCGTCGGTGGTGTAGGGCAGCACCTTGAAGCCGCTCTTGATGAGCGTTTCGGCCGCGCTCACCAGGTTCAGTGTGTCGGGCTGCAGGGTGTAGTCGTCGCCAATCAGCTCCAGCTTGATCCAAGGGGTGTTGAACACCTCGCGCGCCATTTCGGCGGTGGTGATGGCTTCTTGCAGGCTGTGGCACCCAGCGGTGTTGGGCAGCACGGGCACCTGCATTTTCTGCAGCAGGGGCCAAATGCCTTGTGAAGGGTCCAGCCCGCCCGCGCCCT
>CAZGDZ010000432.1:0-2137 GCA_964524855.1 uncultured Macromonas sp. | reverse complement strand
CTGTCGGACCTGCAGCCGGCGTTGAAGCCCAGCGACGCCTTCGCGCACATCGCCCACCGCAAGACCGAGCGCGTGGCGATCGACGACCTGGAAGGCCGTATCACCACCAGCCTGGTGACGCCGTACCCGCCGGGCATCCCGCTGCTGATCCCGGGTGAGGTGTTCAACAAGAAGATCGTGGATTACCTGAAGTTTTCGCGCGAGTTTGCCTTGGCTTGCCCGGGTTTTGAGACCGACATTCACGGGCTGGTGGTGGAAGAGGGCTTGGATGGCCGCAAGAGCTATTACGCCGATTGCGTGAAGGCTTGAGGCAGGTCAAACAGCGTGCGCGAGACAGTAGAACTCGCGCAGGGCTTGCGCTACATTGACTGCGGGAGGGCGTGTTGCCCCCCGTTGTCATGAGGAGTCAGCATGTTTCCTGAGTACCGCGATCTGATCACCCAACTCAAAGGGCAGGACCACCATTTCACCCGCCTGTTCGATCAACACAACGAGCTGGATCAGCAGATCAAGAACATGGAAGGCCGGATTGTGTCGGCCTCGAATGAAGAGATTGAAACGCTGAAAAAGGAAAAGCTGGCGCTTAAAGACCAGCTCTACACGATCTTGAAAAAAGCCGCCGTGGCTTGACGGTGATCAGGGCGTCACGGCTGGCGTGATGCCCGCTACCAGACTGCTCACCCGCCGGGCGCCATTGAAGCGCTGCGCCCAATAGGTGGTGTGCATGCTTTCCATGCGGATCTGCGCCCCCGCGCGGGGTGCATGAATGAATCGGCCTTGGCCCACGTACAAGCCAACGTGGCTGTAGTTTGGCCCCAGCGTGTTGAAGAAAACCAGATCGCCCGGCACCAAGGTGGTGGATTCGATGGGCACGGTGGCCTGCGCTTGCTCTGCCGCGCGCCGCGGCAAGGGAATGCCCAAGCTGTGGCGATAGGCCGCTTGCACAAACCCACTGCAGTCCAACCCCTCATCCAGGCTGTTGCCCCCCAAGCGGTAAGGCGTGTCAAGGTAGGCCATGGCGTGTACCACCAAACCCGCCAACACCTGAGTGGCCGTGTTAGGCTCGCTTGGTACGTGCGTGTGGGGGGCGGACAACAAGCCGCGTCCTTGCAGCCAATCAGCCAATGGGTCGTCTGTGGACCCATGGGCCGACCCGGCCGCGCACAAGCCGACCACAGCCCAGCAGGCTGTTTGGCGAATCGAAAGGGCCAACCGAAAGTGCATGCAAGCACATTACCGGTTAAAGCCGTTATTTGTCAATGGCTTGCGTGTTTTATTTCACGTATTGAAGAAGGTTGAAAACCATATGTTGCTTGAAATCGACGATTGCCAGTTGGTGTTGGTGGACTACCAGCAGCGCCTGATGCCAGCCATCCACCAAGGCGCCGATGTGACGGCACGGGCGGTGTTGCTGGCCCAAGTGGCCAAAGCACTGGACGTGCCCACCTGGGGCACTGAGCAAAACCCCGACCGGTTGGGGCCGAACGACGCGGCACTGCGGGCGCTGTGCCAGAAAACGTTTCCGAAAATGCATTTCGGCGCTTGTGAGTCTGACCTGCTGACGGCGTTGCGACCCCCCGCACGGCCGAGCGGCAACGCCCGCAGCCTGCCCAAGCATTTGCAGAAACCCGCCGAACCTGCGCCCGGCCGCAACACCGTGGTGTTGGCGGGTTGCGAGGCCCATGTGTGCCTGCTGCAAACGGCGCTTGGCCTGCTGGACGAGGAGTTTGACGTGTGGGTGGTGACAGATGCCTGCAGCTCCCGCCGGGAACGTGACCGGGATGCGGCATTTGACCGTTTGGCGGGCAACGGGGTGGAACTGGTGACGACCGAGATGGTGGTGTTTGAATGGCTGCGCCACTGCAAGCATCCGCGCTTCAAGGAAGTGCTTGAAATGATCAAGTGACTTGATCTCTATAAATATAAAAATATAAGCATTCAGTGTTTTTACTGATGCGCTGATGAAAGTGCATCGTTAACCTGCTGGCATCTGCATGGCGGGTTCGTTCCTGCCTTGCGGTTTCACAAGGAGTTTTTGGAATGAACACGCACACCAACCGACGTACCGCCATCAAGCACACAGGCGCGATGGCCACCTTGCTGTCGCTGGGCATCGTGACGGCCCAGCAGGCCCACG
>CAZGDZ010000431.1:1575-2138 GCA_964524855.1 uncultured Macromonas sp. | reverse complement strand
CTGTCTTGCGGTCAGCGCAGTCTCAATGGCCTCGGTTTCTGCGTCGGTGGCCTCGCCAAACTTGGTCAGCACCCACACCGGTGGGTACCAGTCCAATGCCCAATCCTCACAGCCGGGGTACAGGCCGCCCCGCCCATGGAACAGGCGTTGGGCGTCCTCGCCCGGCGTGGCTTGTGCGATCGCGTCGAGCAGTGCTTGCATCAGGCCAGGCGGCCCAGCAGCAGGTACTCCATCAGGGCCTTCTGCACGTGCATGCGGTTTTCGGCTTCGTCCCACACCACGCTTTGCGGGCCGTCGATCACTTCGGCGGTCACCTCTTCGCCCCGGTGGGCCGGCAGGCAGTGCATGAACAGGGCGTCGGGCTTGGCCTGCGCCATCATCTCGGCCGACACGCACCAAGCGGCAAAGGCTTTCATGCGGGCTTCGTTTTCGGCCTCGTAGCCCATGCTGGTCCACACGTCGGTGGTGACCAGGTCGGCGCCTTGGCAGGCTTCGAGCGGGTTGCTAAAAAATTGATAGCTGCTTGCGCTTTATGGATAAGCGCTAGCACCTCTTTTGGCCAT
>CAZGDZ010000431.1:0-1565 GCA_964524855.1 uncultured Macromonas sp. | reverse complement strand
AGGTCGGCACCTTGGCAGGCCGCCATCGGGTCGTCAAACACCTGCCAGCAGATGGGGCAGCTCACGCCGGCCACCGCAGGGTTCACCTCGTAGCCGCTGGGCGTACTCACGTGCACCTTGAAGCCCAGAATCTCGGCCGCCTGCAGCCAGGTGTTGGCCATGTTGTTGCCGTCGCCCACCCACGCCACGGTGATGCCCTTGAGCGCGTTCACGTCCAGCGTGCCGTCCGCGCGCTGGCCCCGGTGTTCCAGCCAGGTGAACAGGTCGGCCAGGATCAGGCAGGTGTGGAATTCGTTGCTCAGGACGTTGATGACTGGCACCCGCTAATGCGCGTCAAAGCGCTCGATCTTTTCCTGCCCGAAGGTGCGGATCATGACGATGTCGGTCATGCGGCTGATGACGCGCGCGCTGTCTTCGATCGGCTCGGACCGGCCCAACTGGCTGTCGCCGGTGGTCAGGTGCACCACGTTGCCGCCGAGCTGGTACATGCCGGCCTCGAAGCTGACGCGGGTGCGGGTGCTGGCCTTCTCGAAGATCATGGCCAGGGTGCGGTCGGTCAGCGTGTGGTGTTTCTGGTAGGTCTTGAACTGGCGCTTGATGTGGGCGGCGCGGGTCAGCAGGTAGCCGTAGTCATCGGCCGAAAAATCCTTGAACTGCAGGTAGTGCTTCACGGGCACGGGCGGCGTGATGGCGGTGTTCATGCGAAGGGACTCCGGCTTATTCGGCCAGGAAGGCCTTGATTTGCGGCACCAGGATGGCGACGATTTCGTCCGCCTCGGCGCCTGTCAGGATCAGCGGCGGCACCATGCGCACCACGCTGTCAGCGGTGACGCTGAGCAGCAGTCCGTGGTCCGCGCAGCGGTTGACCAGCGTACCGCAAGGACGGTCCAGCTCAATGCCGATCATCAAACCCTTGCCGCGCACCTCTTTCACACCCGGCACGTGCATGAGCTGGGTGGTCAGCGCGGTCAGTAACTGGAAACCCACTTTGGCTGCGTTCTCCAGCAGGCCATCCTCTTCCATGATGCGGATGGTTTCCAGTCCGGCGCGGATGGACAGCGGGTTGCCGCCAAAGGTGGTGCCGTGGTTGCCCGGCTGGAAAATGTTCGCGGCCTTGGGGCCGGCCACCACCGCGCCAATGGGCACGCCAGAACCCAGGCCCTTGGCCAGCGGCATCACGTCGGGCACGATGCCGGCCCACTGGTGGGCGAACCACTTGCCGGTGCGGCCCATGCCACACTGCACCTCGTCGATCATCAGCAGCCAGTCGTTGGTGTCGCACAGCGCGCGCACCTGCTGCATGTAATCGGGCGTCATCGGGTTGACGCCGCCTTCACCCTGGATGGCTTCGAAGAACACCGCCACCACGTTCGGGTTGCCGGCGGTGGCCTTGCGGATGGCCTCGATGTCGTTAAGCGGCACGCGGATGAAGCCCTCCACCAGTGGGCCGAAGCCAGCCTGCACCTTGGGGTTGCCGGTGGCACTGAGCGTGGCAATAGAGCGGCCGTGGAAGGCTTTCTCGTACACCACGATCTGAGGGTTGGTGATGCCTTTGTCGTGACCGT
>CAZGDZ010000430.1:0-2154 GCA_964524855.1 uncultured Macromonas sp. | reverse complement strand
GACGACGGCGCCAAGTTGGGCCGCCTGGCCGAGTTCTACGCCAAACGCATTCTGGCCAGCGGCATCGAATTCGACATGATTTTTGGCCCTGCCTACAAAGGCATTCCACTGGCGGCGGCAGTGGCGATTGAACTGGCGCGCCTGGGCCACAACCTGCCGTTCGCCTACAACCGCAAGGAAGCCAAGGACCACGGCGAAGGCGGCACCCTGGTGGGCGCGCCGCTGAAGGGCCGCGTGCTCATCATCGACGACGTGATGAGTGCCGGCACCGCAGCACGGGAATCGATTGCGCTGATCAAAGCGGCAGGCGCCACACCCCACGCAGTGGCGATTGCGCTGGACCGCCAGGAAATGGCCACCGAGGTAAGCGCGGACGGCCAAATTTGCGACGTGCCTTACAGCGCGGTGCAGTACGTGCGCGAACAAGTGGGCCTGCAGGTGTGCGCGATTGCCAAACTGGACGATTTGCTGCAATACTTGGAAAGAGATACGGGAGGTAGCGTGGCACAGCATCGAGAACGTGTGCGGGCTTACCGTGACCGTTATGGCGTGACCTGACCCAAGCTTGATCCATGAAACTGGCCGACCTGCCCCGCTCACCCCAATCCGCAGCACGCAACGGCGGGTGGTGGGCCTTAGCCCTCGCCACGGCCTGGGCGGTGGCGGTCTGGACGTCAGCCACACCGGTGCAAGCACAGACCGGCATTTACACCTGCGTGGACGCGCAAGGTCGCAAAATCACGGCCGACAGGCCGATTCGCGAATGCATTGACAGGGAGCAGCGTGAACTGAATCCCAGCGGCAGCCTGAAACGTATTGTTCCCCCTTCGCTCACGGCCGAAGAACGGGCGCGCGAGGAGGCCCGTAAACGTGCGGAAGCTGAAGCCGTCGCACGTGACAACGAAGGCAGGCGCCGCGAACAGTCCTTGGTGGCGCGTTACCCCAACGAACCCGCCCACCAACGCGCGCGCAGCGAGGCACTGCAAATGGTGGATGACATGATCGCCACCGCACACCGCCGGGAACAGGAGCTGGACAAACAACAGGCTGACATTACCGCCGAGTTGGAGTTTTACCGAAAAGACCCCAGCAAGGCACCGGAATGGCTGAAACACCGCCAAGCCAACAACGCACAGCAACGCGCGGCCCTGGCCCAATACTTTGCCGATCAGGAGCGTGAAAAAGCGCGCATCAATGCGCGCTTTGACGACGAGTTGAAGCTGCTGCAGCGGCTTTGGGGCGAGCTACCCCGCCGCTGACAGCGACCCCTGGGCGTCAGCCCAACTTGGCCTTCAGCAGCTCGTTGACCTGACCTGGGTTGGCCTTGCCCTTGCTGGCCTTCATCACCTGACCAACCAGGGCGTTGAACGCCTTGTCCTTGCCGGCGCGGTATTCGGCGATGTTCTTTTCGTTGGCGGCCAGCACCTCGTCGATGATGGCTTCCAGCGCGCCGCTGTCGTTCATCTGCTTGAGGCCCTTGGCGTCGATCAGCGCGTCCACCTGAGCCTGTGGCTCGCCAGACGCCGCCTCACCACCCCACAGCGCGTCCATCACCTGTTTGCCCGCGTTGTTGCTGATGGTGTTGTCGGCGATACGGGCGATCAGCGCGGCCAGCTGCAGCGCGCTCACCGGAGCGGCAGAGATGTCTTTTTCTTCTGCGTTCAAGCGACGCGATACCTCACCCATGATCCAGTTGCTGGCCAGCTTGGGCTGCCCGCAAGCCTTGGCGGCGGCCTCGAAGTAGGCAGCCATGGCGGGGCTCTGCGTCAGCGTGGTGGCGTCGTACTCGGGCAGGCCGTAGGTGGCCACAAAACGGTCAGCCATGGCGCGAGGCAGTTCGGTCATGCTGGCGCGCACGCGCTCCACCCACTCGCGCTCAATCACCAGCGGCGGCAGGTCCGGGTCGGGGAAGTAGCGGTAATCGGCCGCGTCTTCCTTGGTGCGCATGGCGCGCGTTTCACCGGTGTCGGGGTCAAACAGCACCGTGGCCTGTTCGATCTCGTAGCCATCTTCAATGCGCTCGATCTGCCAGCGCACCTCGAAGTCGATGGCCTGCTGCATGAACTTGAAGCTGTTGAGGTTCTTGATCTCGCGGCGGGTGCCCAGCGGCTGGCCCGGCTTGCGCACCGACACGTTGGCGTCGCAGCGGAAGGA
>CAZGDZ010000429.1:1144-2156 GCA_964524855.1 uncultured Macromonas sp. | reverse complement strand
TTTCACGCGGAAGGCCAGGCCGCAGGCGCTGGGGCCGTGTTCGGCGGCGAAGTAGCCGGCTTCGCTCTTGGCTTCGCGGTTGACGATGAAGTTGATGCCGCCCTGACGGTAGAGCACCACATCCTTGGAGCGGTGCTTGGCCACCAGGGTGAAGCCCATTTTCTCGAACAGGGGTTCCAGCACACCAGCGGCGGGCGAGGCGAACTCGACGAACTCGAATCCGCACAGGCCCATGGGGTTGTCAAACAGGTCGGCCATGGCAGCAACTCCTTGCAATGAATTGAAGCCGAAACTTTATGCCACTGTCAACGCAATGGGATTGCATTCTGACCATGGGTTTGCGATGATGCGTGCAATAAAATGACTTTGAAATGGGAATCGGTGAGATGTTGTTGCAAGAAGACTTGTTGGACGCGACAGACCGTCGCATCTTGGCCCATTTGCAGGCCCACGGCCGCGCCACCAATCTGGAGCTGGCCGAGGCGGTGCACCTGTCACCGGCGCAATGCAACCGGCGCCACCGCCGGCTGGAGGAGCGCGGCTACGTCAAGCGTTACGAGGCGCGGCTGGACGCCACCAAGGTGGGGCTGGGGGTGCTGGCCTATGTGCACGTGACCATGGAGCGTGGGCACATCCGCGAGGTGGTGAAGTTCCGCGATGTGGTCAGTGCCATGGCGCAGGTGCAGGAGTGTTATGCCGTAACCGGCGACTTTGACTACGTGCTTAAGGTGGTGGCGCGCGACCTCAAGGCCTTGTCGGACTTTCTGCTGGGCACGCTGGCGCAGTTGCCCGGGGTGAACGGGGTGCGGTCCAGCGTGTGCCTGGACGAGGTGAAGTGCACCAGCAGTTTGCCGCTGGACGGTTGACGCGGCATTTCAGCCCCGGCGCAGGCCCAGCCACATCACGGTGCCCACCACCAGCAGGCCGCCGGCCACCTGCACCGGTGCGATGCTCTGCCCCAGGATCGCCCAGGCCAGCACCAGCGCAAAAATCGGCTCGATGTTCATGATGG
>CAZGDZ010000429.1:0-1134 GCA_964524855.1 uncultured Macromonas sp. | reverse complement strand
GCGGGGCAGCACCGTGAACATGATGGTGAAGGCCGTGCCGTACAGCACCGTGAGCCCAGCCAAGCCCCACCAGCCTTCCAAGGCATTGGGCAGTTGCAGCCCGCCGAGCAAGGTGGTGCCTGCCAGCGCCAGCACCGCCACCAGGGCCATGGTGCTGAAGGTACGCAAACGGCCATCCAGGTCGCCCGCCTCGTGCTGGGTGAACACCAGGGCCAACCCGAACGTGGCCGATGCGGCGAGCGCAAACCCGACGCCCACGCCAATCTCACGCCAGTGGCTGGCCGCGCCCAGGCCCGATGCAGCACCGAACACGTCCAGTGCCAGCGCGAGGCCGAGCAGCATCAGGGGCATGGCACGCAACACTTTGGGCGCCGCCCGCTCGCGGTAAAGCACCCGGGCCCAGAATGCGGTCGCCAGCGGGTAGGTGTTGAACGCCAATAAGGCCAGCGCCACCGGCAGGCGTGCCACGGTCGAGTAGAGGCACAGGCTTTGTATGGCCACCAGCACTCCGACCGCCGGCAGGGCCTTGCGCTGGCGTGCTGTCAAGTCCACCGGCACCCGGTAGACCCACAGCAGCATACCCACCACCAGCGCTGTAACGCCGCTGCGGAAAGCCACCGCCGTGGCCACATTCACCCCGTGGTCGAACGCGATGCGTGCGGCCACATGATTCGCCCCCATCATGAGGGCGATCAGCAACAGGGTGGCAAAGGCGGCGGGCGCCAATGGGGCCTGGAGAGGCTTCAACGGCTGTGTTTGGCGATCAGGGCGCGGGCTTCGGCCGCCAGCTTCTTGCCGTCGATGCCCCGCTTGGCCACTTCAGCCACCCAGTCGTCTTCGACCACCGACGCCGTCCGGCGCCAGCGCTGGGTTTCGGCCACGTCCAGTGCCACGATGTTGTTGCCGGCCTTGACCGCGATGTCGCGGCCCGCCTTGTCGCCCTCGTCCATGGCACGGCCAAACATGGCCGCTGCGGTGATGCCCGAGTTGTCGTCGATCACCTTCTTCAAGTCAGCTGGCAACTTATCGTAGCTGGCCTTGTTCATGCTGAAGGCAAAGGTCTGGGTGTACAGGCCTTTGTCGCCGGCGAAGGTGGTGTGGTTCTTCACCAGCTCGCTCACCTTGAGCGCGGGC
>CAZGDZ010000428.1:0-2159 GCA_964524855.1 uncultured Macromonas sp. | reverse complement strand
GGCGACGAGCACGCGCACCTTCCACGATTTGAAGTCTTCCAGCGCGCGCAGGCGCTGGTTTTGCGAGCGGTTGGCGTGCAGGGTGGCGCATTTGACGCCGCTCTTCTCCAGCTTGCGCGCGATCTTGTCCGCGCCGTGCTTGGTGCGGCTGAAGACGAGCACCATCTGCAGTTTCTCATCCTCCAGCAGGTGCGTGAGCAGGGACAGTTTCAGATGGCGCGGCACCTCATAGACGAACTGCGTCACGGTCTCGGCGGGGTTCGAGCGTTTGCCGATCTGCACGATCTTCGGCTTTTGCTGGAACTCGTGCGTGATGGCCTCGATTTCCTTGGAGAGTGTGGCGGAGAAAAGCAGGGTCTGCCTTTTGCCGGGCAGTTGCTTGATGATGCGGCGGATGTCCGGCAGGAAGCCCATGTCGAGCATGCGGTCGGCCTCGTCGAGCACCAGGACCTGAAGGTCGTTGAAGCGGACGTTGCCCCGGTTCATGTGGTCGAGCAGGCGGCCCGGGCCGGCGATGACGATGTCCGCCCCGGAGCGCAGGGCGGCCTTTTGCGGACTCTCCCCGACGCCGCCATAGACCTTGGCGATTTTCAAAGGCAGGTGCTTCGCATAGGCGAGCACGTTTTCCTCGATCTGCGCCACCAGTTCCCGCGTGGGGGCGAGCACGAGCACGCGCGTGCGGCGGCGCTGGCCCTGGGGCGGGTTTTGCGCCAGGCGCGTGAGGATGGGCAGGGTGAAGGCGGCCGTTTTGCCCGTGCCGGTTTGCGCGATGCCGATGACATCACCTCCGGCGAGCACGGCGGGAATGGCGGCGGACTGGATGGGCGTGGGCGCCTCGTAGCCGAGGCGTTGCGTGGCGGTGACGAGGGCCGGGGTCAGTCCGAGGGCGGCAAAGGGCATGGGGCTCCTTGGGGTGCGGCTCAGCGCAGCACTTCCAGCAGGCGGTCCAAGCCGCCGTTGTTGATGGCGACCATGGCTTGCTCGCGCACCTTGGGCTTGGCATGGTAGGCCACCGACAGACCGCCAGCATCTGAGCAAGCGGCCATCATGGGCAGGTCGTTGGCGCCGTCGCCCATGGCGATGCACTGGCGCGGCTCGATGCCCAGCAGCGAAGCTACCTCCAGCAGCGTGCGGCGCTTTTCGGCGCCGTCGCAAATGTCACCCCAGCACTGGTCCACCAGGCGGCCGGTGAGGACGCCGCAGTGCGGGCCACTTTCAATTTCCAGGATGTTGGAGCGGGCGAAGTCGATGCCCAGTCGTGTTTTGACGCGGTTGGCGAAGTAGGTGAAGCCGCCGGACACCAGCAGCACTTTCATGCCCGTAGCTTTGCAGGCGTTGATGAGCGCGGCGGCACCGGGGTTGATTTTCAGCCGCTCGGTGTAGACGCGCTCCATGTCGGCCACGGTGACGCCTTTGAGCAGCGCCACGCGGCGGCGCAGGCTGTCTTTGAAGTCGGTGATTTCTCCGCGCATGGCGGCCTCGGTGATGGCGGCCACCTCGGTCTTGCGCCCCACCGCGTCGGCGATTTCGTCCACGCACTCAATGCTGATGAGCGTGGAGTCCATGTCGAAGGCGATGAGCTTAAAGTCGCTCAGGTTCAGCGGGGCGGTGAAGCCTTGGATGACAAGGCCGGGGGTGAATTCGATCGGAGCAGACATCCCCGGATTATTGCGGATGCAGCGTCCCAACCCACGCGCTTCTGTCAAACCTGAAACGCCGAGTCCGCAGCCTTCAGCGGTTGCCCCAGCGACTTGAGCACGTCCCTCACCATCTGCGCGCGGTCTTTGGGCTCGGGCAGGGCGCGTTCTTCTGCACCAGCTCGATGATGCGCATCGGGTCCACCGGCGGGTTGGGGCGGAAGGTGATGAGGATGACCCCGGGCGTGGCGTCTACCTTTTGCACGCCGTAGGGCGCGCACAGGACGCGCAGCCGGTGCACGTCGATCAGCGTTTGCGCCTGTGCCGGCAGCTTGCCGAAGCGGTCCACGATTTCTTCCAGCAGGGTGTCGATCTGGTCGCTGGTCTTGGCGGTGGCCAGTTTTTTGTAGAAGCTCAGGCGCAGGTGCACGTCGCCGCAGTAGTCGTTGGGCAGCAGGGCGGGGGCGTGCAGGTTGATGTCCGTGGCGGCGCTCAATGGTTTGAGCAGGTCGGGTTCGCGCC
>CAZGDZ010000427.1:0-2167 GCA_964524855.1 uncultured Macromonas sp. | reverse complement strand
CTCATTCCCAGCCTGACGGCCGAAGAAAACGTGGCCCTGGTGACCGACCTGGCCGACGATCCCATGGACCCGGTCGAAGCGCTGGCTTTGGTGGGGCTGGCGCCGCGGCGGCACCACTTTGTGTCGCAGTTGTCGGGCGGCGAACAGCAGCGGGTGGCCATTGCCCGTGCCATTGCCAAACGGCCCGCCGTGCTGTTGTGCGACGAGCCCACCGGCGCGCTGGATTGCGCCACCGGCGTGATGGTGTTACAGGCCATCGAGCGGGTGAACTGTGAACTGGGCACCACCACCGTGGTCATCACCCACAATGCACCCATCGCTGGCATGGCGGACCGCGTGCTGCGCCTGGCCGACGGCCGCATCGTCGAGAGCCGCACCAACGCGCACAAAGTGCCGGCGGCGTCGTTGTCCTGGTGACGCCATGACTGCGCTGCAAACCAAGCTCTGGCGCGACCTCACCCGGCTGCGGGCGCAGGTCGTCACCATCGCGGTGGTGGTCGCCATTGGTGTGGCGGGCTTTGTGGGCATGTTCGCGGTGCACGACTCGCTCCAGACATCGCGCGATGCCTTCTACCGCGACAACCGCCTGGCCGACCAGTTCGCCGGTGTCAAGCGTGCGCCGGTGTCGCTGGGCGAGCGCATTGAAGCCCTTCCCGGTGTGGCCGAGGTGCAATTGGCGGTGGTGTTTGATGCGCAGGTGGACCTGCCCGGCGTGCTGCAGCCGGTCACGGGCCGCTTCATCGGCCTGGACTTGGCGCGGGTGCACGCGGGTCGCCAAGGCCTCAACGCTCTCACGCTGCGTTCCGGCCGCTGGCCCGAGCGCGATGGGCAACTCGAAGCCCTGGTGAGCGACCGTTTTGCCGCCGCGCGCCAGCTCAAACCGGGTGATGTGGTGCACGCCATCCTGAATGGCCGGCTGGAGCGGGTGCACCTGGTGGGTACCGCCGTTTCGCCAGAGTACGTGTTTGCCTCGCAGGGCGGCGCGCCCGACGACACCAGCTTCGGCATCTGGTGGATCGATGGCCACCGCATGACCGAGGCGTTTGACATGCAGGGCGCATTCAACCAACTCTCCCTGCGGTTGCACGCAGGCGTGGGCGAGCAGCCGGTGCTAGCGGCCCTGGACCGCCTGCTGGCGCCCTACGGCAGCATCGGCTCGGTGGGGCGAGATCGACAACTCTCTACCAAGATCGTCAGCGATGAGTTGGCCCAACTCAAGGTCATGGGCACGGTCCTGCCATCGATCTTTCTGGCCGTGGCCATGTTCATTCTCAACGTGGTGCTGAGCCGGCAGGTGGCCACGCAGCGCAGCCAGATAGCGGCGCTCAAGGCGCTGGGTTACAGCGACGGCGCCATCGGTTGGCACTACACCCAGCTCGCGCTGGCCATTGCTGGGCTGGGCGTCGTTGTTGGCGTGGGTTTGAGTCAGTTGATCGGCCGGGCCATGCTCAGCCTGTACGACGAGGTGTTCCGCTTCAACCGGCTGGACTACGCCACCGACATGGGGCTCGTGCTGCTGTCGGCCCTGATCGCGGCGCTGGCGGCCGCCGCCGGCACTGGGGCCGCCATCCATGCCGTGGTGCGGCTGCGCCCGGCGCAGGCCATGTTGCCGCCTGCACCGCCAGCGTACACCGCCACGCTGCTCGAACGCCTGGGCTTGGGGCGCTTTCTGTCCACCGGCGCGCGCATGGTGGTGCGCAACCTCGAGCGCCGGCCGCTGCGCGCGGTGTTCACCGTCACCGGCATTGCGCTCGCGGTGGCGCTGCAAATCTCGGGTGCCTTCTGGCTCGATGCCATCGCCCACATCGTGGACGTGCAGTTCCGTCAGGTGCAGCAAGGCGACGTGCTGGTCAACTTCCACCGCCCGGTGCCGGTGGACGCGGTGCGCGACCTGCGGCGCCTGCCCGGTGTGCTTGACGCCGAGGTCTACCGCACCGAGTCGGTCAAGATCAGCCTGCGCGGCACCACCAAGGACACTGCCGTCATGGCCCTGCGCGGCGACGCACGGCTGATGCGTTTGGTGGACGAGCAGCGCGGTGCGCTGTCGCTGCCGCCCAACGGGGTGGTGCTGTCGGCGCTGCTGGCCAAGGCATTGGGCGCCCGCGTGGGCGACCAGGTGCAGCTTCAGTTCCGCCTCTGGAGCCAGCGCACGGTAGACGTGACGGTG
>CAZGDZ010000426.1:0-2185 GCA_964524855.1 uncultured Macromonas sp. | reverse complement strand
GTGGACGGCGTGCTGGCCGCCGCCGGGCCGCACTTGGGGGCCGGCTGGCCGGTCTATGTGCTGCCCACCCAAGCGGTCGGCTTGAGCCCCGAGCACCAACGCTTCCCGGGCACCCTCACTCTGCGGCCCGAGACGCTGATCCGCCTTTGGTGCGACATCGGCGAGTCGGTGGCGCGCGCTGGCGTGCGCAAGCTCCTCATCTTCAACAGCCATGGGGGGCACGCCGGCATCATGGACGTGGTGGGGCGTGAGTTGCGTGCTCGACACGACCTCCTCGTTTACAGCACCAGTTGGTTCAACCTGCCGCTGCTGGACGCGCAGGGCCAAGACCTCAACCAGCGCATCGATGCTCACGAACACAGGTTCGGCATCCACGCTGGCCAAGTGGAAACCTCGATGATGCTGGCGCTGCGACCTGACACCGTGCGCATGGGGCAGGCTCAGAATTTTGCATCCACCTCGGCTGAACGCGCCGCACGCTATCCCACGCTGGGCAATGGACGCAGCGCCAAGCTGGCCTGGCAAATGCAGGACTACCATCCAGCGGGCGCCGTGGGCAACGCTGCCTTGGCCGATGCGGAGTTGGGCGCAGCGTTGGTGCAGGCTGCGGGCCGATCGCTGGCCGCCTTGTTGCGGGAGTTGTGCGATTTGCCGCTGTCCACCCTAGTGAGTGACCCCGATCTGCCTGCTGGCGGGGCTTGACCGCCGCGCGGTCACAGCGTGACTTCGCCCCGGATACAGGTCACGGAATCTCCCCCGACCCAGACCGTGCCGTCTGCATCGCGCTCCACGTGCACCCGTCCTGCGCGGCCCAACACGGTGCCTTGCGCCGCGACGTAGCGCTCCGGTGCCAGGCCCGCGCCGATCAGCCATTGCGCCAACGCGGCATTCAGGCTGCCGGTCACCGGGTCTTCGGCCACGCCGTTGTTGCCCGGAAAGAAGGCGCGCACCTCCAGCGCTGTGTCCAGCCCTGGCGTTTGTGGCGCCACCACGCCCACATCCAGGCCCGCGAGCAGTGTGGGGTCGGGGCGCAGCGAGCGCACGCGTTCAGCGTCGGCCAACATCACTGCCTGCCAGCCCGGGCCGTTGTCGCACCACGCATGCGCCACGATCTCGTCGCGGTGCACACCCAAGCCTCGCGCGATGCGTTCGACACTGGGCTCGTCCAGCGGGCCATTGCGGCGCAGGGGCGGCGCGGCAAACGCCAGGCGCGTGCGGTCACCCACCGTCGCTTGACGGATGCGCACCAGGCCCACGCCGCATTCCTGCACCACCATGCCGGGCGTTTGGGCTGGGCCGCCCGCCAGCAACCAAGCGTGGCAGGTGCCCAGCGTGGGGTGACCGGCGAAGGGCAGTTCCCGCCCCGGGCAGAAGATGCGCACTTGGTAGTCCACGCCGGCCGCGCGCCCTTCGGCCGTGGGCGGCAACACAAAGGTGCACTCCGACAGGTTGGTCCAGTCGGTGAAACGCTGCATCGTTTCGGTGCTCAGGTCGCTGCCGTCGAGCACCACTGCCAGCGGGTTGCCCAGGCAGGAGGTGTCGGTGAACACGTCCACCTGCTGGAACGGCCGCGCGCGGGTCATCGCGCCGTTTCCCGCTGTTCACGGATGGCTTGGGCCAGCGCGGCCACACCCGTCTGAATCTGGTCGGCGGTGGCGGTCACGAAGGACAGGCGCAGTGCGCGCGGATCGGCCTGTTCGGCGTAGAACGCGGCGCCCGGCACGAAAGCCACGCCTTTGTCCACCGCGTGCGGCAGCAGCTCGATCGCGTTCATGCCCTCCGGCAGGCGTGCCCACAGGAACATGCCGCCATCCGGTCGGTTCCAGGTCACGCCCAGGCCTTGCATTTCATGGTCCAGCGCCTGCAGCATGGCGTCGCGTTGGGCGCGGTACAAGCTGCGGATGGTGGGCACGTGCCGCTCCAGGAAGCCGTCTTTCAGCACCTCGGCCACCACGCGCTGGTTGAAGCTGGGGGTGTGCAGGTCGGCCGCCTGCTTGGCCTGCAGCAGCTTGGGGTAGAGCGCGGGCGGCGCCACCAGAAAACCCAGGCGCAGCCCCGGCGCCAACACCTTGGAGAAGGAGCCCAGGTACACGCAGCCTTGGGGGTGGCGCGCGGTCAGTGGTGTCGGTGGCGGCACGTCGAACCACAGGTCACCATAGGGGTTGTCTTCCACGATCGGCAGGCC
>CAZGDZ010000425.1:0-2191 GCA_964524855.1 uncultured Macromonas sp. | reverse complement strand
CGCACGCAGTTGGAGCAGCAAGGCGTGCCCACCGCTGTGGTGTCCATGCCCTGCTGGGAGCTGTTCGACCAGCAAGGCGCCGTCTACCGCCATCAGGTGCTGCAACCGGGCACCGTGACCGTGGCCGTGGAAGCCGCGGTCCAGCAAGGCTGGGAACGCTACCTGGGCCACAACGGTGGCTTCGTCGGCATGCACAGCTTTGGAGCCTCAGGCCCGGCCGACGTGCTGTACCGCCACTTCGGCATCACATCCGAAGCGATCGTGCAGACCGTCGAGCGACTTCGCACCCAGGTGGAGGTCACGGCATGAAACACATCGTGTTCCTGGACGCGGGCACGCTGTCGCCCGACACCCGGCTCAAACCGTTCAGCTTCCCGCACCAACTGGTGCTGCACGAGCGCACCGAACCGCACGAAATCGTCGAGCGCATTGCCGGGGCGCACATCGTCATCACCAACAAGGTGCCCCTGTCGGCCGCCGCCATCGCCCAGGCCCCTGCCCTGGAAATGGTCGCGGTGGCCGCCACCGGCTACGACAAGGTGGACCTGACCGCCTGCGCACAGCAGGGCGTGGTGGTGTCCAACATCCGCAACTACGCGGTGCACACCGTGCCGGAACACACCTTCGCGTTGCTGTTTGCCCTGCGGCGCAGCGTTTGCGCCTACCGCGATGCGGTGCGGCGCGGGCGCTGGGGCGAATCGCGGCAGTTCTGCTTCTTCGACCACCCGATCCGCGACCTCGCTGGCAGCACGTTGGGCATCATCGGCGACGGGGTGCTGGGCCAGGCGGTGGCCCGCATGGGCACGGCCTTGGGCATAAACGTGCTGATGTCCGCGCACAAAGGCCGCGAGGGCATGGGCTCGCTCTACACCCCGTTCGACGAGGTGCTGGAACGCAGCGATGTGATCACCCTGCACTGCCCGCTGTCCGCCGCCACCCGGCACATGATCGGCCCAGCCGAGTTTTCGCGCATGAAGCGGCGGCCCCTGCTCATCAACACCGCGCGCGGGGGCCTGGTCGATGAAGCCAGCGTGGGCCCGGCCCTCGCGGCCGGCCACATCAGCGGCGCGGCCTTTGATGTGGTGTCGGTCGAACCACCGCCCGAAGACCACCCCTTCATGGCCCTGCTGGACCGGCCGGACTTCATCCTGACCCCGCATGTGGCCTGGGCCAGCCAGGAAGCGGTGCAAAGCTTGGCCGACCAATTGGTGGACAACATCGAAGCTCACCTGCAAGGCCGCCCCCGCCATGTGCTGTCGCCACCGAAAGCCTGAGATCGCCCCATGAAAATCGTGCTGGCTCCCGATTCCTTCAAGGAATGCCTAAGTGCCATGGAGGTGGCCGATGCCCTGGGCGTGGGCTTACTGCGCGCGTTGCCTCAGGCCACCTTGGTCAAGGTACCGATGGCCGACGGTGGCGAGGGCACGGTGGCCACCTTGGTGGCCGCACGTCGGGGTCTATGGGTCGAACGCGAGGTGACTGGTCCTGTTGGGCAAGCGGTGTTGGCGCGCTACGGCTGGCTACAGGACGACGCACTCGCCGTCATTGAGCTGGCGTCGGCCAGCGGCCTCGAACGGGTGCCTCCCGAACATCGCAACCCCTTGCACGCCACCAGCCGGGGCACGGGGGAATTGATCCGAGATGCGCTGGACCGGGGCGCCCGCCGCCTGCTGATTGGCCTGGGCGGCAGCGCCACCAACGACGGCGGCGCTGGCCTGCTGCAAGCGCTCGGCGCCCGCCTGTTGGGCGCCATGGGGCACGAGCTGCCGCCCGGCGGCACGGCGCTGCACCAACTGGTCACGCTGGACGTGCAAGGTCTGGACCCGCGCCTGACCGGTTGTGACATCCGCGTGGCCTGCGACGTGACCAACCCCCTGTGCGGCCCCGAAGGCGCCTCGGAGGTGTTCGGGCCGCAAAAGGGCGCCACCCCCGCCATGGTCGCCACCCTGGACCAAGCCCTGCAACACTGGGGCGAGGTGCTGCATGCCCATCTGGGACACGACGTTGCACAAATCCCCGGCACCGGGGCGGCGGGCGGCGCAGGCGTGGCCTTGCTCGGCGTGCTGAAAGCCCGGCTGCAACCCGGCATTGAGCTGGTGATGGAAACCTTGCGCCTGCAAGACCATTTGGCCGGCGCCGACCTGGTCATCACTGGCGAAGGCCGGACCGACCACCAATCCGCCTACGGCAA
>CAZGDZ010000424.1:0-2193 GCA_964524855.1 uncultured Macromonas sp. | reverse complement strand
GTCGCGGCGGTGGGGCCGGTGTTGCTCAGCAGCAGGGTTTCGGCGTCGGGCGTTTGCTCGTACACCGCCACGCCCATGTCGTTCAGCAGCGACACCACCACTTCCAGCGTTTCCTGCTCCACCAGCTTGTCGGGCAGGTGATCGTTGATTTCGCCGTGGGTCAGGTAGCCGCGCGTCTTGCCCAGCTTGATCAGCGCTTTCAGGTGTTCGCGGCGGGCCTTGGCTTCTTCCTCGGTCAGCACTGTGTCGTCCAGGCCGAATTCCTTCATCAAGGCGCGTTCCTTCGCCTTGCTGATCTTCATGCGCAGGGGTTTGACCTTTTCCGCTGGCTGTTCCGCTTCGACGGCCTCAGCCTCAACCACGTCCGGATCTTCACCCAGGTCTTCGTCCACGTCGCTCAGGTCCACATCGTCGCCATCGTCGCTGGCTTTGCCGGCCGCAGCTTTGGGCTTGCGGCCCCGTTTGGCGGCTGGCTTGGTGGCCTTGGCGTCTGTGCTGTCCGCAGCTTTCTTGGCAGCCCGCTTCTTGGGGGCCGCAGTGGCGCCCGCTTCGGCGGCAACTTCGGTGGTGTCCAGCTCTTCGGCTTTGGACTTGGCGGTCGATTTCTTGGTGCTCACGAATGGCGCTTTCTGCCCACAAAGGCGGGTTGCGGACGGTGGAAACTCAAATGTTCACATGCAGGTGTCTACAGCGGTTGCCACAAAAGGGCGACCGCCGTTGGCCCGGAGTTCGGGCCCGCCGCAAGCTGGATGGGCGAACATTTGGTGTGCAGTCCTTGCGGGGCGGGCAAGGTGCCCTGGCCAAAAGGAGTGGTTCCTGTAACCCTTGAGGGTGGTGGCCGGTCCGGAGGTGCTGCTGTCGCGCTTGCGTACAACCTTAGATTATACCCCTCGACTCAAGTTCCAGCAGGAACCTTCCTCAGTCGATTGGTTCCGCTTCGAGCGCCTTGCGGGCGGTTTGCACTTCGCGGTACAGCGCCAACGCTTGCGGGTCCATGCCCGCTTGCGCGATCAATTCGGTTTCGCGCTGCTTGAGCCGTTCGATCTGCATGCGGCGCAAGAGTTCACGCAGCTCCCGGCGCGCTTCGTGTTCGGTGGCGGGCCGGCTTTCGGGGGATTCGTCTTCCCCCGAGCGCTCCAGGGCTGTGCCACTGTCGTTCAGGGCCAGGGCCAGGCCCTCGAAGGGTTGGCCGCGCAGGGCCTCTCGCAAGGCGGCCCAAGGCTGCGCGCCGTGTTCGTGCCATTGGCCTTCCAGCCAGGCAAACAGGCTGCCGTGGGGGTCGGGTTCTTGTGCCAGCAGGTGGTGGTCTTCGGCCGTCAACCAGTCCCAAGCCTCCGGTGTGCCCAATACCAGCCGGGCCACGCGGTCGGCCTTGTCCAGCCATCCCTTGGGCGTGCGGCGGCGGTTGGGCGCGGGCATGTAGCGTGGCGTGGAGCGTGAGGTGTATGGCGCTGCATCGGCGGCTGGCTCTCGCTGCGGACGAGCGCTGGCTGGTGTGCGCGTCGGGGCCGGGTAGTGCGCCACCTCAGGGGTCGAATGATCGCCCTTCTTGCGCGAGGCGGGCGATGTGCGTTGCCCTGGCACTTGCCACAGACCGGCCAGTTCCCGGGGGTCCAGTCCCACGCCGTCCGCGAGCTCTTGCAGCAGTTGGCGGCGCAGCGCACCATCGGGCATGGCGCTCCACAGCGGCTGAGCCTGGCTCGCCATGCGGGCGCGGCCCTCGGCGGTGTCCAGGTCACAGCCAGCGGCGGCCGCTTCGACCAAAAAGCGGCTCAGCGGCACGGCGGTCTTGACCGCCTCGGCAAAGCCCTCAGGGCCGTGAGCGCGGATGTAACTGTCCGGGTCGTGCTCGGCCGGCAGGAACAAAAACTTGATGCTGCGAGTATCGCTGGCCCAGGGCAGGGCCGCTTCCAGAGCCTTGCGCGCGGCCCTGCGCCCGGCGGCATCGCCGTCAAAGCTGAACACCACCGCGTCGCTGAAACGAAACAGCAATCGCACATGGTCGGGCGTGCACGCGGTGCCCAGCGTGGCCACCGCATGCCCAAAGCCCAGTTGGGCCAGCGCCACCACATCCATGTAGCCTTCGGTCACCAGCACGTAGCCAGCCGCGCGGATGGCGCTGCGGGCCTCGAACAGGCCGTAAAGCTCATGGCCTTTGCTGAACACTGGGGTTTCGGGCGAATTCAAGTACTT
>CAZGDZ010000423.1:0-2204 GCA_964524855.1 uncultured Macromonas sp. | reverse complement strand
AGCTGAAGCCGGCCTGCCCTGCTGTGCTGCGGGGCAGGCTTTTTTGTGTGCATTTCCCCCTTGCGAGGACAACAACCATGAGCGACCGAATCTTCGGCGGCATCGTGCTGACCGTGGCTTTGCTGATGATGTGGGCGACCACCCTCATCGAAGAAAGCTTCATCCAAGACCCCCTGGGCCCCAAAGCCTTCCCGCTGCTCATCGCCGTGGTGATGGCCATCACTGCGGTGGTCATGATCCTCAAGCCTGACGCCGACCCCGAGTGGCCTGGCCTGCACAAGCTGCTGGAGCTCGTCGCCACCCTGGGCATGTTGGTGGCCTACGCGCAACTGCTGCCCATCGCCGGCTTCGTGCTCAGCACCATCTTCATCACCGCCTTCCTGTGCTGGCGCCTGGGTGCCAACACCCGCCAGTCCATCCAGGGCGGCGTGCTCACCTCGCTGGGCGTGTACGGGCTGTTCCAGCACGTGCTGGGCCTGAACCTGGCGCAAGGCCCCTGGGGCTTCTGAGCCCGACAAAGGATAGAACCATGGATACCTTGCAAGCCCTGGCCAACGGCTTCGCCGTTGCCCTGACCTGGCAAAACCTGCTGCTGGCGCTCGCCGGCTGTTTCCTGGGCACCATGATCGGCGCACTGCCGGGCCTGGGCCCCTCCAACGGCGTGGCCATCCTCATCCCGGTGGTCTTCAGCATGGGCCTGGCTGCCACGCCTGCGCTCATCCTGCTCGTCAGCGTGTACTACGGCGCCATGTACGGCGGACGCATCTCCTCCATCCTGCTCAACATCCCCGGCGACGAACCCGCGATGATGACCTGCCTGGACGGCTACCCGATGGCACGCCAAGGCAAAGCCGGTGAAGCGCTGGCCATCTCCGGCATCGCCTCCTTCGTGGGCGCCTTCGTCGCCACCTGGGGCCTGGTGTTCCTGGCGCCGCAGTTGGTGGACGTGGCCCTGCTGTTCGGGCCGGCCGAGTACTTTGCGATGTTCACCCTGGCCTTTGCCACGCTGGGCGGCGTGACCAGCGCCAACCAGGCCAAGGCGGCTTTTGCCGCCGCGCTGGGTTTGTCGCTGGCCTTCATTGGCGTGGACGGCCAGACCGGCGTGCCGCGCTTCACCTTCGGCAACGTGCACCTGTTTGATGGCATCGACTTCCTGCTGCCGATCGTGGGCATGTTCGCGCTGTCCGAAGTGCTGGTGTTCATCGAAGAGCGTGGCAAGGCCCACAGCCACACCACCCAGCCGGTGACCGAGCTGGGCCGGGTGATTCCGCCAATGGCAATGGTCAAGCAGACCGCACCGTCCATGGCGCGCGGCTCCATCCTGGGCTTCCTGGCCGGGGTGTTGCCGGGCGCGGGCGCCTCGCTGGGTTCGTTCCTGGCGTACACGCTGGACAAGAAGGCGGTGGGCAAGAAGGGCTACTTTGGCAAGGGCGATCCGCGTGGCGTGGCCGCGCCGGAGGCGGGCAACAACGCCGCTGCCGGGGGCGCGCTGGTACCGATGCTGGCGCTGGGCGTACCGGGCTCGGGCACGACAGCGGTGTTGCTGGCGATGCTGATGGCGCTGAACATCACCCCAGGGCCGCTGCTGTTCACCAACAGCCCGGACCTGGTGTGGGGCCTGATCGCGGCGCTGTTCATCGGCAACTTCATGCTGCTGGCTTTGAACATCCCGATGGTGGGCATCTTCACCAAGGTTCTGCGCATCCCGTCGTACTACCTGATGCCGGCGGTGACGGTGATTTCGTTCATCGGCATCTACGCGCTGACGAACTCGACGTTTGACCTGATGGTGCTGATCGGCTTCGGTTTGTTGGGCTGGGTGTTTCGCAAGTTCAACATCCCGATGGTGCCGGTGATCCTGGGGGTGTTGCTGGGCGAGCTGATGGAGAAGAACCTGCGCCGCGCGCTGACGATCTCCGACGGTGACCTGTCCATCCTGTACGGCTCGCCGCTGGCGGTGACGTTCCTGGGCCTGGCGATCGTCGGCTTCGTGCTGCCGATCCTGATCGGCAAGTTCGTGCGGCCCAAGAAGCTGCTCGACGAAGCCCACAACGACGGAACTTCGGATTGAGATCCAGCCGACGTTGAAAGCCCCAGAAGCCCGCCATGTTTGGCGGGCTTTTTTGTATCCCAGCAGGGCCCACAAAACACAAGGCCCTGGATTGCTCCAGGGCCTTGGCTCAGATCAGCGAAGTCTGAAAATG
>CAZGDZ010000422.1:0-2209 GCA_964524855.1 uncultured Macromonas sp. | reverse complement strand
CTCTTGCAAATGAGTTGCGTTATTTGCTGCATCGGCTTGACATGCTCCGCAACTGCTGTTTGAATAAAGCAACTCCGTTGCGGTAGCTAAAGAACGACTCATGAAGCCTGTGCCCCATTCGCCCGTACTGCCAGAGGCAATTCAGCGCAAGCTGGAGGCTGCGGGGCTGCGTCGCACCTTGATGTCAAGAGCCGCTCTGGGTTGTTTTCTTGACAACCCCGATCAGGAGTTCACCCACATACAGGTCATGGCCGCGCTGAAAGGTCGGGGGCTGAACGCTGATAGGGTGACGTTGTACCGGTTGTTAGACCGTTTGGCTCGCGCTGGGGTCTTGGTGCGCAGGGCCCACGACGAGTCCCGAGTGTGGAAGTACCGTCTGGTGCCAGGCGATGACGCGGAGTTGACCGCAAAATTTGAGTGCGACAGTTGCCACGAGCAATTTGATTTGCTTCCATCACCGGGCGTGGCATCGGCGCCGATTCAGCATTTTCTGCAAGCTCTAGCGACTCAAGGGCATCGGCTTACTGCGATACACGGCACTTGTGCGACTTGCTCCAGCTCTGACGCTTGAGCCTTGCTCGCAAGCGTTTAGCGGGCTGGAAGATCCCGATTCAATGGGTGCGCGGTGATGGTTTGAGCAGCACCACCAGCGCGCCCGCGCCACCTTCAGCAGGGCGTGCTTGCACGAACGCCATCACTTCGGATTTTTGCACCAGCCAGCTGTGGACTTTGCCTTTGAGCACCGGCGTTTTGCCGGGTGAACCGAGGCCTTTGCCATGCACCACCCGCACGCAGCGCAAGCCGTGTTTGTGGGCCTCCCGCACAAACGTGGCCAAGGTGGTTCGAGCCTCGTCGGTGCGCAGGCCGTGCAAGTCCACCTGGGCCTGAATGCTCCATTCGCCCTGGCGCAGTTTGCGGGCCACATCGGGCCCGACGCCCGGGCGCCGAAAACTGAGGTGTTCGTCGGTGTGCAGCAGGGTTTCGGCGTCAAACTCGTCGCTCAAGGCCTCTTGCATCACTGCTTGTTCGTCGCGCTGGCGCTGTGTGGGAATGGGCACCAAAGCTGCGGCCGAGGGTACATGCCGGCCGTGGTGTGCCAAGCGCTGCACTTTGCCGATGGCGCGCTCAAACAGCAGCCGGTCACGGTGCAGGCGTTCCATGGCCTCGCGCCGGGCCGCTTCCTCGGCTGCGCGCGCGGCAGCTTCACGCGCATCGCGTGTGGCGATCGCTTTTTTCAGCGATTTGAGGTCGGACAGGCTGTCTGCCCGCATCAGGCCCGGTTTCATGGTCGCTATTGTGGTGCAGCCGGTCACGGTTTGCGCCGTTGGGTGCGAGTAGCCCCAAGCCCGCGTTGCTGTGGTTCAGACTCGGCCCATTTCGGCCATTGATCGACAACCGCCCACCGTGACGATGAAATGGTCCAGCACCCGCACGTCCACCAGCGCCAGTGCCGATTTCAGGGTTTGCGTCAGCATTTCATCGGCTCGCGACGGCTCGGCCGTGCCGCTGGGGTGGTTGTGCGCCAGCACCACGGCGGCAGTGTGGTGGTGCAGGGCGCGCAACACCACTTCGCGCGGGTAGACCGAGGTTTGCGTCAGTGTGCCCCTGAACAATTCCTCCATCGCCACCAGGCGGTGCTGGCTGTCCAGAAACATCACCGCAAACACCTCGTGCGGCTTGTGCCCCAGGTGCAGCTGCAGGTAATGGGCTACGGCCTGTGGGCTGTCAAACAGCGGCTTTTGTTTGATTTCCTGCACCAGCGCGCGCCGGGCCAGCTCCACCACAGCCATGATTTCGGCCCGCTTAGCCGGCCCCAGGCCTTTGACGGTTTTCAGCGCATCGGCGCCGCTGTGCAACAGGCCCGCCACGCCGCCAAACCGGTCTACCAGTTCTTGCGCCAGTTGCACCACGTTTTTGCCTTGAATGCCGGTGCGCAGCAGCAGGGCCAGCAATTCGGCATCGCTCAAGGCGGCCGGGCCGCGTTGCAGCAGCTTCTCGCGGGGCCGGGTGTCGGGCGGCAGCCCCTTCAGTGGCATGGACAGATGTGCGGTCACTGTCATGTGGTTCCTCCCATTTTTTTACAATCGCGTTTTGTTTTGTCTGACCCCTCCATCATGCCCCAAGTCGAAGTCGGCTCTTTCCTCACCTTGCACTACCGCCTTTCGGGGCCGGACGGGCGCGATTTCATCAACACCTTCGAGGCGCAGCC
>CAZGDZ010000421.1:0-2216 GCA_964524855.1 uncultured Macromonas sp. | reverse complement strand
CCTGATAGACGTAGGGCAATACCGCGTAAGCACCGCCAAAAGTGACCAGGGCGGCTTTGGTGAAGAATTCGCCCATGTCCCTCAGGACCGGGTGACTCAGCAAAGCCATGGCTGCCACCCACAGTGTCAGCGCCACCAACACCAGTGTGATGAGATAGGGCCACCGAAAGCGTGTGTGAGGCAGTTGGGGCGTGTCGTCGTCGATCAAGGCAGGGCCGTATTGGGTGTGCGAGGCGCCGTGCCCGCCACCCAGTTGGAACTTCGCAGGAGCCACCTTGCCGCCCACAAAACCCAGGATACCGGCAACCACCACAATGTAGGGAAAGGGCACGCGAAAAACAAAAATGGCCAGGAACGACAAACCCGCCAGCGCCCAAAGAAGGTTGTTCTTCAGAGCGCGCGAGCCAATGCGCCAGGCCGCAAATGCCACGATTGCCACCACCGCAGGCTTGATGCCGTTGAATGCGCCTTGCACGATGGTGACATTGCCATAGACCAGGTAAACATAGGACAGCGCGGCGAGGATGAAGAGCGATGGCAGCACGAACAAGACGCCAGCAACGATGCCACCCCAGGTGCGGTGCAGCAGCCAGCCGATATAAATGGCGAGTTGTTGCGCTTCGGGACCAGGCAGCACCATGCAGTAATTGAGCGCATGGAGAAAGCGTTGCTCGGAAATCCAGCGGCGTTTCTCAACCAGCTCCTGATGCATGATGGCTATCTGCCCGGCGGGCCCGCCGAAGCTGAGGAAGCCCAGCTTCAGCCAGTACAAAAAAGCCTCTCGGAATGAGGGGTGAGCGGGGCGAAGTTGCGACGAAGTGGTGGTGTTCACCTTGTGGGGGCCCTCAGGTTCCTTGGGTCACCCGTTGGTGCCTTGTGTTGCGCGGCCGGGCGATGTGTTGTCAATGTGAATTTGGCGCTGCCTGAACGCCAAGCAGTTCGTGCAGCCGTGGGCTGGTGGTGGTGTACTGCAGCAACACCCGCCGATCCGGGTGCACCAGCGCGGCGGCGGCAAAGGCCGCCAGCGTGGCCTCATGGAAGCCGCACAAGATGAGCTTACGCTTGCCGGGGTAGGTGTTCACATCGCCCACCGCGAAAATGCCGGGTTCGCTGGTCGCGTAGCTTTCGGTGTCCACCACGATCTGCTTGCGCTCCATGGCCAGCCCCCAGTCGGCGATGGGGCCGAGCTTGGGGCTGAGCCCCAGGCGTGGCAACCACACGTCAAGTGGTAGCGCCACGGTGTCGCCGTCTGCGCATTCGAGGGTGACCAAGCGCAGGGCGCGCAGCCGTGGTCCCTCACACGTGTCGTCGATTTCCAGGCTCACAGGCTGGCCAATCACCAGCTTGAGTGCGCCTTGCGCGATGGCGCTGCGCACCGCTTGCTCAAGCTCCGGGGCCGCCTTGAATTTGTCCACCCGGTGCAGCAGGGTGACGCTGGCGCAGCTTGCGCTTTGCACCAATTGCAAGGCAGTGTCTAGCGCGGCATCTTCGCCCCCCATCACCACCACATGGCGCCCGGCCAGCGCTGCTGGCTCCACGCTGAAATAGCGCACTTGAGGCGGTTCACAGCGTTCCAGGGTGTCTAGGCCTTCCAGCGGTACCTTGCGAGGCACGAAGGCGCCCACGCCGCCCGCAATGAACACGACTTTCGCCGCCATTTGCAGACCCTGTGCGCTTTCCACCAGCCAGCGCCCATCAGACAGGCGCTGCAGTGTGTCAACCTGGTGGCCCAGGTGCACCGGGGTTTGGAACGGAGCCAGTTGCTGTTGCAAGCGCGCAGTCAACTCGCTGCCGCTGCAGACGGGCAGGCCCGGAATGTCGTAAATCGGCTTGTCGGGGTACAGCTCTGCGCACTGGCCGCCAGGGTGGGGCAGTGCGTCAATCAGGTGCGCGCGAATTTCCTGCAGGCCCAGCTGGAAGGCTTGAAACAGCCCCACCGGCCCGGCCCCGATGACGGCGGCATCGGTCTCGATCATTCGCGCGGCTTTGTTCAGCGTTGCAGCAACGCCAGTTTGCCGGGCTGGTCTTTGTGCTGCTCGTGGTCGGGCAGCGGTGCCTTGCGCTTGGTGATGCTTTTCCAGTTCGGCAGCAGGGCCAGCTCCGCGTTGAGCTTGGTCATGTGCTGCTGGTCCTTAGGCACGTCTTCCTCGGCGTAGATGGCGCTCACCGGGCATTCGGGGATGCAAACGGCGCAGTCAATGCACTCGTCCGGGTCG
>CAZGDZ010000420.1:0-2223 GCA_964524855.1 uncultured Macromonas sp. | reverse complement strand
TGCCACCGAACAGGCTGTCGATCACACCGAACAGCAGCGTGGGTTCGCACACGATGAGGCCGCTGCCACGCAGCGGACGCACTGCCATGATGTTGAAGTTGGTGGGCACCACCAACTCGCGCAGGAACATGCTGTACTTTTGCACCTGCACCGTGCCCACCGATATTTCGGGGCTGCGGCGGATGAAGTTGAACAGGCCCACCCGCAGGTTGCGCGCAAAGCGTTCGTTGATCACCTCCATCGTGGGCATGCGCCCCCGCACGATCCGTTCCTGGCTGGAGAGATCGTAGGTGCGCACGCCGTCGGTCGGCATGTCCTCTTTGGCGAGCTTCTGACTTTCGCCGGTCACGCCCTCGAGCAGGGCATCGATCTCGTCCTGGGAGAGAAACGCTTCGCTCATGGTGCAACTCTGGTGGCTGGGCTAGGGGTTACTGCACGATCAGGCTGGCAAACAGCACCGCCTGCACTGGGCTGTAGCCCTTGTTCAACGGCATGCCGGCTTCGCTGCGCACGAGTTCCAGCAGGTCGTTGGCCAGAGCTTCTTTGCCCTCGGGGCGCAGCAGTTCCTCGGCGGTGCGGCGCGAAATTTGCAGCAGCATGCCGTTGCGGATGGCAGGCATGAAGGCCTTGATGGTGTCACCCGTGGCCGCATTGTCGAGCTGCAAGGTCAGGCCAATCTGGGCGTAACGTGAGCCACCGGCATCGGCCAGGTTGATAACCATGGGGTCCAGCGCCATGAATTGGGGGGGCGCCTTGGCCTTGGCCGACGATTTGGCCGGTGCCGTTTGGGTGGTCGCTTCTTCGTCGTCTTCGTCGGGGGCGGGTTTGAGCAGGAAGAAAGCCGCCGCAGCGCCGGCCACAGCCAAGAGCACCACCACCAGGATGATGATCAGCAATTTTTTGCTTTTGGGTTTGGCTTCGGCGCCCTCGGCGCCGGCAGCGGGTTTTGCGGCCATGTACTTGCTTTCGAAACGGGTGATGCCAACGCCCCCAAGCCGTTTGGCGGGGGCACCCGGTCTATTGTGTCATGACCCATTATGGCCACAGGCGTCGATCGCTTTAGTGCGATGAGCGGGGCTTTTGGGGGGCAGTTTTGGCGTTCGCACCGATGTTGGGTCAGGCGTAGACGTCCAGACCAGCGCGGCCATGGCCTGTGCGTCGGGCCAGGGAGCCGTCTGGGCGGGTTGCCGATTCAGGTTCGATGTGCAGCTGCACCCGGGTGGCTGGCTGGCCTTGTTCCCCTTGGCCACGGCCTTGCCCGCTGTGCTGAGCGCCCACCGACAAACCATCGAGCGCAATGCCCGCACGTGCCAGCAGGTCGGCCAAGATGGTTTCAGCCTGCGTTTGCAAGTTGTTGCGCACCTGCTGGTCGTCGGTGCGGAAGGCGACCTGCGCTTTGCCGTCGTTCAACGCAACATCCACCTCCAGCGCACGTTCCTGTCCCAGGTCCACCGTCATGCTGGCGCGCTTGGTGTTCGCTGCGGACCACACGCTGATCTGCGTGCCCAGCGCTTCGTAAGCGTCGCCCATGGCTTCGCCCAGGCTCATGGCGAAGTCTGTTTCGGCGCCTGTCGCGGCATCGGTGGCGGTGGCGGATGCGGGCTGGTCCAGCCAGACCCGGCCTTGCGATGAACCGCCCTGGGAGGAGGCATCGCTGCCCGTTTGCCCTTGGCTGCCTTGGCCCATACCACCCGCTGCGGCTGCAACCGCCTGACCCCAGGCGGAGCCGGTTGTGGGGGCGTCCGTCAACGCGCTGCCGGGTTGGCCAGGGTGGGCCATGTGCCAAGCCTTGGGAGCGATTGGCGCTGCGGTCTCTGCCAATGGCGTGGTTGGGATCAGTTCCAGCCCTTGCCGTTGCAACAGGGTGGTTTCGCTGATCTTGGCGCCCAGGCCGGTGCCCGCGCTGGCCTTGTTGGAACCCCGTGCGGACACGGTGGAACCCAGCTCGATGCCCTTGTGGGTCATCGGGTTGAGGGTGTTCTCGCGCGCTGGGATGGGTTCGAGGGTGCTGTCGAGGGCGCCTTCGGGTTGCAGCAGTGCCCAAAATGCGGCTCTGGGGTCGGCCTCTTCGTCAGCGGGTGTCGGCGCGGTTGTGGTCGCCTCGGTGGCGCCCCCCAGGGGCAGCGCCAAGGCGGTCAGTGTTGCGTCTGCTTCGGGCTCCACCGCTTCGACGATGGGTTCAACCTGACGTTCCTCGGCCGACAGCAGTTGGGCGAACAGGTC
>CAZGDZ010000419.1:0-2224 GCA_964524855.1 uncultured Macromonas sp. | reverse complement strand
CGTGAGTCCGCACGATTCCACCGGCGCCAACCTGATCGTTCAGGTCAAAGCCAACCAGGTGATGCGTGTGGTGCCGCTGGAAAACGAAGCGGTCAATGAATGCTGGATCGCCGACCGTGACCGCTTCTCCTACGAGGCGCTCAACTGTGCTGACCGCTTGACGCAGCCAATGCTGAAGCAGGGCGGCGAGTGGAAGACGGTCGATTGGCAGACGGCGTTGGAGTACGTGGCCAACGGCCTGAAGCAGGTGCAGGCAGAGCAGGGCGCTTCTGCAATCGGCGTGATCGCCAGCCCGCACAGCACGGTAGAAGAACTGCACCTGGCTGGCGCATTGGCGCGTGGCCTGGGCAGCCAGAACATCGACACCCGCCTGCGCGCCGCCGATTACAGTCACACCGCACCAACGGGCTCGGCCCGCTGGTTGGGTTTGCCCATTGCGGAACTGTCCTCGCTGGACCGTGTGCTGGTCGTCGGCTCCAACCTGCGCAAAGACCACCCGCTGTTCGCGCAGCGCATTCGCCAGGCGGCCCGCAAAGGTGCGCAGGTGAACGTGCTCTGGGCCGAAGCACAAGACTGGGCGTTGCCTGTGCGCAATGCGGTGCAAGCCGACGCTGGTTATTGGACTGTTGCTTTGGCCGGCATTGCCGCTGCCGTGGCCGAATCGAACGGCGTGACCGCCCCGGCGAATGTGCAAGTCACCGCCGAAGCCCGTGCCATAGCCGCTTCCCTGTTGTCGGGTGAGCGCAAAGCCGTGCTGTTGGGCAACGCAGCGGCTCACCACAAGCAAGCATCCAGCCTGCTGGCCTTGGCGCAGTGGATCGCTGCCCAGACGGGCGCTCGCGTGGGTTACCTGACCGAAGCCGCCAACACGGTGGGCGCGCAACTCGTGAACGCCCTGCCCGGTGACGGTGGTCTGAACGCCACCCAGATGTTGACCGGTGGTCTGAAGGCTGCTGTTCTGCTGAATGTGGAACCGGGTGCCGACACTGCCGTGTGCACCCAGGGCCTGCAGCAGACCGACATGGTCGTGACGCTGAGCCCGTTCAAGGCGAATCTGTCGATCAGCGATGTGCTGTTGCCGATCGCGCCGTTCACCGAAACCTCTGGTTCCTTCGTCAACGCCGAAGGCCGTTTGCAGAGCTTCCATGCCGTGGTCAAGCCCCTGGGCGAGACGCGTCCGGCCTGGAAGGTGCTGCGTGTGTTGGCCAATTTGTTGGGTCTGCCGGGCTTTGATGCCGATTCTTCGCAGGCCGTGCTGGCCCAGGCCTTGCCGGGCGTGGACGCCGGTTCGGTGGTGAACGCCAGCCGTTTGGACAACCGCACCTCGGCGGCCATCGACACCACCGTGACCAGTGGCACACCGTGTGTTGCGGCGATTTACCAGCTTGATGGTCTGGTCCGTCGCGCACCGTCGCTGCAACTGACCGCCGATGGCCGTGCCACACAGGCGACTCAAGAGGGAGTGTGCGCATGATCGATGCGATGTACAACGGCGGTCTGAACCTGATCGCCGCTACCTGGTGGCAAACGGGTGCCTGGCCGGTGCTGTGGAACCTGATCAAGATCGTGGCCGTGCTGGCTCCGCTGATGGGTGCAGTAGCCTACCTCACTCTGTGGGAGCGCCGTCTGCTGGGCTTCATGCAAGTGCGTCTGGGTCCGAACCGGGTCGGCCCGTTTGGTCTGCTGCAGCCGATCGCCGATGCGCTCAAATTGCTCAGCAAGGAGCTGATCAATCCGACCGCAGCTTCCAAAGGGCTGTTCCGTCTGGGTCCGATCATGGCCATCATGCCCGCGCTGGCGGCTTGGGTGGTGGTGCCCTTCGGCCCCGAGGCAGTGTTGGCCAACGTCAACGCTGGTTTGCTGGTGATCCTGGCCATCACATCCATCGAGGTGTACGGTGTGATCATTGCAGGTTGGGCGTCGAACTCCAAATACGCCTTCCTGGGCGCGCTGCGTGCTTCCGCTCAAATGGTGAGCTATGAACTGGCGATCGGTTTTTGCTTCCTGGTGGTGGTCATGACCGCTGGCAGCCTGAACTTGGCCGAGATCGTGGCTTCGCAGAACCGTGGTATGGCGGCGGAGATGGGCCTGAATTTCCTGTCGTGGAACTGGCTGCCTCTGTTTCCCATTTTCATGGTCTATCTGATCTCTGGCGTGGCCGAGACCAACCGCCATCCTTTCGACGTGGTTGAGGGTGAAGCCGAGATCGTGGCCGGACACATGG
>CAZGDZ010000418.1:0-2230 GCA_964524855.1 uncultured Macromonas sp. | reverse complement strand
GCATGGTCTTCAGCCTGGTGCTGCTGGCCCCCAGCTGGGGCGGCATGATCAACGGCATCATGACCCTCAGCGGTGCCTGGCACAAGCTGCGCGACGACCCGATCCTGAAGTTCCTGATCGTGAGCCTGTCGTTCTACGGCATGTCCACCTTCGAAGGCCCGATGATGTCGATCAAGACCGTCAACGCCTTGTCGCACTACACCGACTGGACCGTGGGCCACGTGCACTCCGGCGCCCTGGGCTGGGTGGGTCTGGTCACCATGGGTTCCATGTACTACCTGATCCCGCGCCTGTTCGGCCAGACCAAGATGTACTCGGTCAAGGCCATTGAGCTGCACTTCTGGGTCGCCACCATCGGCATCGTGCTCTACATCGCCGCGATGTGGATCGCTGGTGTGATGCAGGGCCTGATGTGGCGCGCCGTCAACCCCGACGGTTCGCTGACCTACACCTTCGTCGAATCTGTCAAGGCCAGCTTCCCGTTCTACGTGATCCGTCTGCTGGGTGGTCTGCTGTACCTGGGTGGCATGGTGGTCATGGCCTGGAACGTCTGGAAAACCGCTGTGCAAGGCCAAGCGGTCGATGTCGCCATCCCCGCCGTCAAGCCCGCCCACGCCTGAGGAGTCATCGAACATGTCTGATCACAACGAAAAACCCAAGGGTTTCACGCATGAGCGGATCGAAACCAACAACTTCCTGATGATCGTCCTCATCACCCTGGTGGTGGCGGTGGGTGGTTTGGTGGAAATCGTGCCGCTCTTCTTCCAGAAGTCCACCACGCAGCCGGTGGAGGGTCTCAAGCCCTACACCGCCCTGCAGATCGAGGGCCGTGACATTTACGTGCGCGAAGGTTGCTACAACTGCCATTCGCAGATGATCCGCCCCTTCCACGCCGAAACCATGCGTTACGGCCACTACTCGCTGGCGGGTGAATTCGTCTATGACCGGCCGTTCCAGTGGGGCTCCAAGCGCACTGGTCCCGATCTGGCCCGCGTGGGTGGCCGCTACTCTGACGAATGGCATCGCATTCACCTGAACAACCCGCGTGACCTGGTGCCCGAATCCAACATGCCTGCTTACCCCTGGCTGGAAAAGCGCACCCTGAACGGGGTCGACCTGCCCAAGCGCATGGAAGTGCTGCGCACCCTGGGCGCGCCGTACACGGACGAGGAAATTGCCAAGTCCACCGAAGAGGTCAAGGGCAAGACCGAAATGGAAGCCGTGATCGCCTACCTCCAGAGCCTGGGTCACGCACTGCGTTGAAAGGGGCATGAACATGGATGTCAACGACCTGCGCAGCGTGGTCACCGTGGTGAGCCTGGTGACCTTCCTTGGCATCGTCTGGTGGGCCTGGTCCAAACGCAACCAGAGCCGGTTCGACGAGGCGGCGCAACTGCCGTTTCAGGACGAATGACGAGCCACGCCTAACAAGAGAACGATCATGAGCGACTTTACAAGTGATTTCTGGCACCTTTACGTGGCCGGGCTGACGCTGATCAGCATCATTGCCTGCCTGGTGCTGCTGTGGATCAGCGGCACCACCAAGGTCAAGCCCCAGGACGACAACACCACCGGTCACGTGTGGGACGGCGACCTGAGGGAAATGAACAACCCGCTGCCGCGCTGGTGGGTCTACCTGTTCATCATCACCGTGGTGTTTGCGCTGATTTACGGCGCGCTGTACCCCACATTTGGCAAGTGGGAAGGGCAGTTGGGCTGGTCGTCCACCGGCCAGCACACCGCTGAAGTGAAAAAGGCCGAAGAAGCTTTTGCACCCATCTACGCGGCTTTTGACGGCATGCCGCCCGAAAAGCTGGCCGGTGACGCTGCTGCCATGGCGGTGGGTGAGCGCCTGTTCATGAACTACTGCGCCCAGTGCCACGGTTCGGACGCTCGTGGCAGCAAGAGCTTCCCCAATTTGGCCGACAACGATTGGCTGTGGGGCGGCGATCCGGCAGCCATCAAGGAAACCATCACCAACGGTCGCATGGGCGTGATGCCCCCCATGGCTGCTGCTGTGGGCAACGCTGATGACGTGAACAACCTCTCCAATTACGTGCTGAGCCTGTCGGGCAGCCCGCACGATCCGGTCAAGGCCACGCTGGGCAAGTCCAAGTTCGCGGCCTGCGCGGCTTGCCACGGCGCAGAAGGCAAGGGCAACCCGGTGATGGGTGCGCCCAACCTGACCGACGACATCTGGCTGCATGGCTGGGGCGAGGCGGCCATCACT
>CAZGDZ010000417.1:0-2235 GCA_964524855.1 uncultured Macromonas sp. | reverse complement strand
ACTAGAAATCGGGAGCCCCACAAAGGGACCATGGACGCTGATGCGCCCTTGGTACTGCGCCTTGAGCAGTTGCCCCGTCCTGTCGGCCAGGGGGGCCAGGTAGTCGCCAATCGCAAAGGTCAGCACCACGAAGAGGGCGCCCAGTCCCAGCAGCGTGCGCAGTGCGCGGCCAGGGCCCAGCCCACTGGTGCGCAAAATGGTGTACTCCGAACCTTGGGCCAACCGAACCAGCGCATAGACGGAGCCGATCAACACCGCGATCGGCATCAGTTCGTAGATGCGGCTGGGCAACAGCAGGCCCACGTAGATGAGCGCTTGGGTGAGGCCGTAGACCTTGCTGGCGTCCAGCACCGAGGCTTTGCCCAGGGCCGGCAGTTCGTCCACAAAGTCAAAGAAAAAGAACAGCGCCAAGAAGGCCAGTAGCACAAAGCCGACCGCCACCAAAATTTCGCCGTAGATGAGGCGTCGCAGGGTTTTCATGGCGCGCCTTTGAGTAGTGGCAAACGGGGCCACCATCGGAACTGGAAATGCCGCTGGGCCAGCCACAGCGCGCTGGCCAGCAACACGCCACCGTGCAGGCCCAGCATGAACGGCCACAGACCGACCAGCCCGGTGGCCACCCAGTTTTGACCCAGGTTGAGCAGGTTGTAGTACACCACGAAGGCCAGCAGCATGAAAATCAGGTTGCCGCTCTTGCCCGCCCGGGGGTTGCCCGCCGCCACGGCCACCGCCAGGATCACAAAGTTCAGTGCCGTCAGCCCCATGCCGATGCGCCAGCCCAGTTCGCCCTGATACGCCATTTGCGGGTTGGCCAGCAAGTCGGCGGTAGGGACCGATTTGAGCCCGCCACCACTGAAGCCCGCCTGATTGCCGCCGCCGATCTGGATGCCATAGGCGCCAAACTCGCTGATCCGCAGTTCGCCGCCACCGTTTTGACCCGGGAACTCCAGCCGCTGGCCGTTGTTCAGCATCAGGTATTGCACACCGTCGATCCACTCCACGCGCCCCGAGCGCGCCGAGGTGATGGATTCGCGACCATCGCGTTCCACGCTGGAGATGAACACGTTGCGGCCCTCGGTGCCGTCGGCTGTGTCCTTGTCGATGAAAAACACCCGCCGGCCGTTGGACGATTCCTGGAACTGGCCCGGTGCGATCCGTTCCAAGTCTCCCCGGCGCTCGTAGCGGGCACGCAGCTCATCGGTTTGTGCGTTGGCCCACGGCCACACAAACAGCACCATCAGCACAATCACCAGCAAAATGGGCCAGGCAAAGCGCAACACCGGGCGCAAGAACGCCACCAAGCCTTGGCCGCTGGTGAACCAGATCACCATTTCACTGTCTCGGTACATGCGCGACAAGGTGGACACCACCGCGACAAACAAAGCCAGCGTCAGCACGGTGGGCATGCGGCCCAATACCGTGTAGGTCAGCACCAGCACAATTTCTTCGGGATTGACGCTGCCTTTGTTGGCCAGCCCCAGGGTGCGGATCAACAGCATCGTGATGACGATGGTGAACAGCACCACCAGGGTGGCGCCAAAACTGCGGGCGAGTTCGCGCCTGATCGTGGAATGGAATAACATCGTTCGGAAAACGCAACAGCCGACATTATGGACTTCCAACTCAAAACCCTGACCTCTCATCAAAGCGTGGCCACCCTGGCCGATGCCTTGTTGCTGCTGTGGCCCGATGCGGCCGACCAAGCCCCCATCGTGGACGACCCCTTGAGCGTGTGGGCGCGCGGGGCTTTGGTGGACGGCGACATTGAAAAGGCCGCTGGCCAGACCTTGGCCGCCCACCGCTTGCCGGGCGTCAAACCGCGGCGCGTGGTGTTGGTGCGCACGGGCGATGGCTCACAGGCCTCGGTGCGTAAAGCGGTGCAGGCGGGTGTGGCGCAACTCAAGGGGGTGCCGGTCAAGAGCTTGATCGTGCGTTTGTGCCAGGCCAATGGGGCGGCGGTGGCCTGTGCCGTGCGCGCCCTGGCCGATGCCAGCTACACCTACACCACCACCAAGTCCCAGGCCAAGCCGCGCAGCTTGCGCAAGGTGCTGCTGGCAGTGGACGATGCGCAGGCTGTGCGCAGCGCGTTTGACCAGGCGGTGGCCGTGGTGCGCGGCGTGGAGCTGGCCAAAGAGTGGGCCAATCGCCCAGGCAACCACGCCACCCCGACGATGTTGGCCGAAGCAGCGGTTCAACTCGCCAAGGCCCCACGCATCACCGCCGAGGTGCTGGGCC
>CAZGDZ010000416.1:0-2239 GCA_964524855.1 uncultured Macromonas sp. | reverse complement strand
GACAACATGCGCATCTACGATGCCAGCTTCTACCAGGACACCTACATGGCCGGCGTGATCGCGGGCAGCATGACCAAGTCCAACACCCTGGGCTTTGTCGGTTCGTTCCCGATCCCCGAGGTGCTGCGCAACATCAACGCCTACACCTTGGGTGCGCTGAGCGTGAACCCCAAGGTCAAGGTCAAGGTGGTGTGGGTCAACACCTGGTTTGACCCGCCGAAGGAAAGCGACGCCGCGCAAAGCCTGATCAACCAGGGCGCCGACGTGCTGCTGCAAAACACCGACTCCACCGCCGTGCTGCAGACCGCCGAGAAGAACGGCAAGTACGCCTTTGGCTGGGACAGCGACATGAGCGCCTTTGGCCCGAAAGCCCACTTGGCATCCGCCATCGCTGACTGGGGCCCGTACTACATCAAGTCCATCGAGGACGTGAAGAACGGCACTTGGCAGACCACCCGCACCGTCTGGGGCGTGAAGGAAGGCCTGAATGACCTGATCAAGATCAACGACGTGGTACCCGCCGAAGCCAAGGCCAAGGTGGAGGAAATCAAAGCTGGTCTGAAGGCCGGTACGTTTGAGCCCTTCACCGGCCCGATCAAGGACAACACCGGCAAAGAAGTGCTGGCTGCTGGCGCGCAAGCCGACCAAGCCTGGCAAGATGGCATCAACTTCTTCGTCAATGGCGTGGAAGGCCGAGTGCCGTCCGGCAAGTAAACGTCTGCTTTTGGGCTCACAGGGCCGGTGCGGGTGTGTCGCCCGCATTCGGCACGGCCACCCCACCGGGCTTGCCTGGTCGGGTGGCCTTTTTTGTTTGGAAATGCGAAGGGTGCGCGATGTTGAAGGAAATGAACTGGTGGTGGCCGGTGTGTTTGGCCCATGATTTGGGCGCGCAACCGCAGGGCGTGCGCTTGCTGGACCAACCGCTGGTGCTGTGGCGCGACGCGCAGGGCCAGCCAGTGGCGATGGTGGACCGCTGTCCGCACCGGGGGGCCCAGCTGTCTTTGGGCCGGGTGGTGGACGGTCACCTGCAGTGCCCCTACCACGGTTGGCGCTTCGAACCGGCCGGGCGCTGTGTGGGCATTCCGGCCCAGCCGGGGTTCACGCCGCCTACCAGCAGCCGTGTCTGCCGCCATCCGGTGGCCGAACATGAGGGCTTGATTTGGGTGGCGCTTGCGCCAGAACAAACACCGCTGCCCAACCTGAGTCACCTGCCTTCCCGGCGCCTGATCTATGGCCCGTTCGATGTTGCCACCAGTGCCCCGCGCGCCGTCGAGAATTTCCTCGATACATCGCACTTTGCCTTTGTGCACGAAGGCTGGCTGGGCGCCGCCGACCACCCCGAGGTGCCGCCCTACGAGGTGACCCACACCGCCGACGGCCGCCCGGTCATCGAAGCCTACAAGGCATGGCAACCGCGCGCCAGTGCGGCGGCGGCCGGCGGCGACTGGGTGACCTACCGCTACGAAGTGCTCAGCCCCTACAGTGCGCTGCTCAGCAAGCAGGGTGACGCAGGTGGCCCGCAAGACAGCTACACCATCTGGGCGTGCCCTACCACGCCCGACAGTTGCCGTTTGTGGTTTGCCCAATACACCACAGATGCGGTATCGTCTGATGACGTGTTGCGTGATTTCCAGGTGGAGATTTTTTCGCAGGACCAGCCGGTGCTGGAGTCGCAGCAACCGAAGCGGCTGCCCTTGAGCGGTGGCGAAGCGCACAGCGCCGCCGACCGCCTGAGTGCCGCCTACCGCCGCTACCTCCAGGCTTGCGGCATCACTTTTGGAGTGTGCTGATGTTCCACATGCCCCACATCGCCCCGCAACGTTTGCCCAACGTGTTGCGCAACATGCCCAAGGCCGAGCTGCACATCCACATCGAGGGGTCGCTGGAGCCGGAGTTGATCTTCAAGCTCGCGCAGCGCAACGGCGTGCAACTGCCTTATGCGGATGTGGAGGCCTTGCGCGCCGCCTACGCTTTTACTGATCTGCAGAGCTTTCTGGACATTTACTACGCCGGGGCGAGCGTGCTGTTGAAGGAGGAAGACTTCTTCGACATGGCGTGGGCCTACCTGCAGAAGGCCGCCGCCGAGAACGTGGTGCACACCGAAATCTTTTTCGACCCGCAGACCCACACCGCGCGCGGCGTTGACATGGCCACCGTCATCAACGGTCTGCACCGCGCCTGCATCGATGCGCAAAGCCAGCTGGGCGTCAGCGCTTCGCTCATCCTGTGTTTTCTACGC
>CAZGDZ010000415.1:0-2241 GCA_964524855.1 uncultured Macromonas sp. | reverse complement strand
CGGTACACACCGCCAGGCCGGGCAGCGCTTGCGGCGCCACCAGGCCCACCGCCGGTACGCGGTCGGGCAGGGTGCAGCGCACGCCAGCCCAGTCGTGAGCCGTGTCAAACTGTGGCGCAAGCAGCGCTGCCGCGTCGGGCAGCAGCCCTTGCAGCTTCAGGAAGTTGGCCGAACGATCTTCTGCGCGTATCACCGGTTCGGGTATCGCCCGTTCAAACGTGGAGCCGATCACCCAGGCCTGGCGGCCGTCTGGCCCCGGTATGCCGTGGACCAATGCGCCGTGGCCGTTCACGGGAAAGGGGGGCAACGCGGTACGTGGCGATGCGACGGATGCCATCGATCCCCAGGTGACCTGGCCGCGCAGCGGGTTGAGGGGCACCGAATCGAAGCCGGTTGATGCGAGCAATGCTTTGGTGTGCCAGGCCGTGGCCAACACCACCAGCGGGGCGCTTGCCAGCAAATGATCGTCTGCGTCCAGCACGTTCCTGCCGGCCTCGGTGCGTTGCAGGCGGTGAACGTCAGCATTTCCCTGCCAGCGGTTGTTCGGGTGTTGGAGTTGGGCCTTCACCAGTTGGGCCGGGCGTATCCAGCCTGCGTGCGAGTGCCACAGGGTATCGCGCCCAGTCAGTCCGCAGCGGGCCTGTTGTTCTGCGTTGGCCGGGCGTGACCAATCACCCCCCCATTCGCGCCAACTGGCCGTATCGGGCAAGCCCCGGCGCGCTTCCACCCGGTGCTCCAGTACCCCGGTCAGCGCCCAATCGCTTCCCGTTTGCAGCAGTGCGGCGGCGCGTTGGAGCGTCAGGCGTACGCCAACTCGGCTCAGCCGCGACAGTGATGCGTCGTCGGGTGACACATGGGGCGCCACCAGGCCAGCAGGCAACGCAGAGGCGCCAGCGGCGGGCTCGCCCCCGGCGTCCAGCACGGTCACCGTCCAGCCGCGTTGCGCCAGGCTGTAGGCTGCGGCAGACCCCGCCAGCCCACCGCCGATCACCACGGCAGAGCGTTCAGAGAAGGAGACCGGTGGGCGCACGTTGCTAATCGGCGTCCAGCGCGGCGCGTAGGTGGCACAGACCCCTTCGGGTTCCGGGGTTTTGTCCATCACAAACCCCGCCGTCACCAAATCTTCGCGCAATGAATCGACCTGCGTTTGCGCTGTCAGACGGGCATCCCGCCGGCACAGTTTTCCCACTGCTTTCAACAGGTGTATTGACCAGGCATTGCTCGGCTTGGCCGCCGTCGGTTCGCTCAGCATCACCCGGTCCACCGCCGCATCCAGCGTGGGCAGCACCGTTTCGGCTGCACCCACGTGCAAGGTCAGGTGCACACGCCCCTGCTCCAGTTCGATTCGGTGAGTGCCAGTGACCCAACCGAACCAGTGGCGGGCCAGCTCGTTTGCCAGCGGCACCAGTACTGGAAAAGCTTGTGCATTGCGCAACAGCGCTTCGGCGCTGACGGGCTGCGGTTCAATCGCCGTGTAGTGCAGATGGGTCGGACGGTCTGGTGTCTGGCGCCAAGCGTGCCATTGGGCCAAAAAATGCGGGCCAGCCCCAAAGCCGATCTCCAGCGTGTGCCAGCTGTCTTGGCCCACCCATGGCTCGTTCGGCTCCAGCATTCGTCAGTTCAGGCGCTGGGCGGCACGTAGCCGGCGGCCTGGTCGGCGCCTTCGCCAAAGAAGTGCTTCTCCATCTGGCGGGCCAGGTACTGGCGCGCACGCGCGTCGGCCAGGTTCAGGCGGTTTTCATTCACCAGCATGGTCTGGTGCTTCAGCCATTCGGCCCACGCTTGTTTGCTCACGCTTTGGTAAATGCGCTTGCCGAGCTCGCCTGGGTAGGGCGGAAAGTCCAGTCCTTCGGCTTCGGTTCCCAACTTGATGCATTGAACGGTGCGGGCCATGTGTCAGTCCTTATATTCGATGGTGTGATGAGCAAATGAAATCTTATTGTTTCTGGTTTGCAAAAACCGGGCGCACAATACGCCATCTGATTGCGGGTGCGGAGGCCTGCGACTGTAGCAAGCTTTCAGCCTTCTGCGCCGCCGCTACACTCCCGTCCTGATCTTTCCTCATAACTTCCAGCCTGTTGGCGCCGACTCCGTGGGTGCCGCCGGGTTGTTTTGCCTTTTCAACGATGAGTGCCTTTGTCGAAGAGCGTGTGCTGAGCGTTCACCACTGGACCGACCACCTGTTCAGTTTCACCACCACCCGTGACCAGGGTTTGCGTTTTTCCAACGGCCATTTCACCA
>CAZGDZ010000414.1:0-2244 GCA_964524855.1 uncultured Macromonas sp. | reverse complement strand
GCCCCTGCAACGCGACCGAAAGCCTGCTGGTGGCGCGGGGTGTGGCTGTTGAGTTTTTGCCGAAGATCGGCGCCATTTACGCGCAAAAGGGTGTTGAAATGCGTTGTTGCCCCGCATCCAAGGTGATTCTGGCCGGTGTGGCGGGCGCCCAATTGCTGGACGCGACCGAGCAGGATTGGTCCGAAGAGTATTTGGGTCCGGTCATCAGCGTGAAGGTGGTGGATGGGGTGGACGAGGCGATTGCGCACATCAACCGCTACTCCAGCCACCACACCGAAGCCATCCTGACCACCAACCATGTGCACGCTCAGCGCTTCCTGCGCGAGGTGGATTCCAGCAGCGTCATGGTCAACGCCAGCACCCGCTTTGCGGATGGGTTTGAGTACGGCTTGGGGGCCGAAATCGGCATTTCCACCGACAAATTCCACGCCCGTGGCCCGGTGGGGGTGGAGGGACTGACCTCCCTCAAGTACGTGGTGCTGGGCGAAGGCGAAGTGCGCGGCTGACCGTGACGCGTTCACTGCGGCTGCAGGCGCAACCCGAGCAGCCGCTGCCTCCGGCGGCCCAGGCCTTTGCCCGTGAATTGCAGCGTGTGGAGCGCCTGCAGGCCCAGTTGGACGAAATGGCGCGGGTGTGTCAGGCGCACCAGGGCGAACGCTGGCAGGCGCTGCAGCCTTTGCGGGACCAACAACGGACATGCGTCCGCGACACGCTGGCCTTGCTCACGCCCCATCTGGACGTTGATCGCCCCCCGCTGAGCCCGACCCAATGGCGCAGCCTGCGCGAGGCGGTGTGTGAGCGGGCGCTGCAACTGCACGCACTGGGCGAGCCCGGCATGGTGGCGTTGCACGACCGTTACAGCCCGCAAACACTGGCTCAGCGGCAACAGGCCGAAGCCGAGGCGTTGCGCGAACGTTTAGCGAAAATGACCGGAGATGATGGGGCCTTGAACGTGGAAGGCGCTGATGTGGAGTCGGTGTGGCAGGCCGCGGCAACGCAGTGGCGTGCCCAGTCGGCCCAGGCGCAAGCTCGCCGTGCGGCCAGGGCAGAAGCCCGCCAGAAGCGCGTGCCCACCCCGCAACAGCGGCAGGCCGAGCAGGCGCTGGTGGATGCCGACGCCAGCTTGCGCCAAATCTACCGACAGTTGGCCAGCGCGTTGCACCCGGACCGCGAGCCCGACCCCCAAGAGCGACTTCGCAAGAATGCATTGATGAGCCAGGCCAATGCGGCCTACGATCGCAAAGACCTGTTGGCCTTGTTGCGCCTGCAACTGGCGGTCGAGCTGGCGGACCCGGCCCACCTGGAGCACGCGTCCCAGGCGCGCTTGCAAAGCCTGGCCTTGTTGCTGAAGCAGCAGGCCGCCCACCTGGAGCGGCAGCGCCAGGTCGAGCAGCAACGGTGGTTGCACACCTTGGACTTGCCCACCGCCGTGCCGTTGAAGGCCGCTCCCTTGGCGCAGCAGCTGGCCCACGCGGTGGAGGCTCAACAGCGCGCCGTCAAGGTGGCGCAAGCCGATTTGCAAGCGGTGCAGTCGCTGGCGACCCTGAAAACCTGGCTCAACGCGCGCCGCCAGCCGGCTTGACTCAGGCCGGTGCGGTGGGCCAGCGTGCCGCCAACCGTTCCACGAAAGCCGGTGGCACCAGGGCCACTTTCTTGGCCTCGGGGCGCACAAACACGATGCCCACCTTGCCGCAAGCCACGTCGCGTCCGGTACCGGCCTCCCGCATGCGAAACACCAGGTCAAAGCCGTATTTGTTGAAGTCGCACGGCTCCAGTTCCACCCGCATCACTTCGCCGTGGAAGCCTTCCGACCGGTACTGCGCCCCCAGGTCGCCTACCACAATCCCACAGCCTTCCACATTGCCCTCGTGGTAGCCCAAGGCCTTGAAGAACCGCATCCGCGCTTCCGACACCAGAGTCAGCAACTGCGCGTTGTCCAGGTGCCCGCCGTAGTTGACGTGGCTGATGTAGATCTGGACGTCGGTGGCAAATCGGAAATGGTCAGGCAGGTCGAAGTGCAGGCGTGGCATGATGAGGTACGTGGGTTGAAATTGAGAGTCTATGCTGCAAGGCCATTGCAATCGGCTCACAATCGAACCCATGAATTCGACGTTGAAGAAGCCCGCCTTGTCCATGCTGGACTTGGTGGCTGTGCGCGAAGGCGGGACCGTTGCCGACGCCTTGAAAATTTCGTTGCGGACTGCGCAGCATGCCGAACGCTTGGGTTTCCAGCGCTACTGGCTG
>CAZGDZ010000413.1:0-2254 GCA_964524855.1 uncultured Macromonas sp. | reverse complement strand
GCAACATTTCGGCCGCCTTCCGCGTGTTACTCGACCTGTACGCCAACGTGCGCCCTGCGCGCACCCGCCCGTTCCTGGAATCGAACATGAAACCGGGCAAAAGCATGGACCTGGTCATCATGCGCGAGGCCACCGAGGGCTTCTACCCCGACCGTAACATGACCCGCGGCTGGGCCGAGCTGATGCCTTCGCCCGACATGGCGCTGTCGTTCCGCAAGATCACCCGCCACTGCAGCGAGCGCATCGCGCGCCGCGCGTTTGAATTGGCGATGAAGCGCAACAAAAAGGTCACCGCCATCCACAAGGCCAACAGCTTCCACATGACTGACGGTCTTTTCCTGGAATGCGTGCGCAACGTGGCCAAAGACTTTCCGGAAGTGCAGGTCAACGACCTGTTGGTCGATGCCTCCACCGCCTGGCTGGTGAAGAACCCCGAGCGTTTCGACGTGTTGGTGGCCGAGAACTTCTACGGCGACATCATTTCCGACCTGGCCAGCGAGCTGTCGGGCAGCCTGGGCCTGGCCGGCTCCATGATGGCCGGTGACGACCTGTGTTGCGCCCAGGCGCAGCACGGCTCTGCGCCCGACATCCAGGGTCAGGACAAGGCCAACCCGGTGTCCATGATCCTGTCGGTGCAAATGCTGTTGGGCTGGCTGGCCGAGCGTCACGGCTCCGCCGCGATGCAGCAGGCAGCCGATGCCATCGAGCGCGCGGTGGACGCCGTGCTGGCCGACCCGGCCAGCCGCACCGCCGACCTGGGTGGCCCGCTTGGCTGCAAGGCGTTTGCCCAGCGCGTGGCGCAGGCGATTTGACATTTTCCGGGCGCTGTCAGGTCTGAACACCTGCGGTGCCCTGGCTGGCCAGTGAGATTCATAATGACGCGCATGAATCGAGGAATTGCTGAACAGTTGGCGGCCAACATCGAACTGTGGATCGGGCAGGACGGTCTGGCCCCAGGCACGGCCTTGCCTGAGCGGGCCGTGGCCGAGCGTTTCAAAGTGTCGCGCACGCCGGTGCGCGAGGCTTTGCATATGCTGGCGCGCAAACAGGTCATCGTTCAACGCCCAGAAGGGGGGTATGTTGTGCACATGCCACCTTAGCCAGTGGGTGCGGTGCCCTTGGCCAATGTTCCTGACGAAGACGAACCGGTGTACCTGCAAATTGCTCAGGACCGGCTGGCTGGCGAGCTGCCCGAGCGCACCACTGAAAACGAGTTGATGCGCCGTTACGGGCTCACCCGCGCACGGCTGAGCGCGGTGCTGCGCCGCATCGCCAACGAGGGCTGGATCGAACGGCTGCCTGGCAACGGCTGGTTGTTCTTGCCGGTGCTGACGTCGGGCAGCGCGTACGACCAAGGCTACCGCCTGCGAATTTTGATGGAGCCCGCCGCCATTCTGGAGCCTACCTATCAGTTGGACGAAGTGGCCCTGCGCAAATGCCGCGAGGAGCAACAGGCCCTGGCCGATGGTGCGGCCGCATGGGCATCGCCAGCACAGTTGTTCGATGCCAATTCCCGCCTGCACGAAACCATCACCGGTTTTTCGGGGAATGTGTTCATTGCCGATGCGCTGCGCCGGGTCAACCGGTTGCGCCGCCTGATGGAGTATCACAAGGCCGTCAATCGCACGGCTGCGGTGCAGCGCTGCAAGGAACACCTGACCCTGATCGACCTGCTGCTGTCGGGCCAGCGCGAAGCGGCCGCCGATTTCATGCGTTTGCATCTGCGCGATGCCGCGCGCGAGAAGGCGGGTGGCAAACCTTTGGAGAGGGCCACCGCCACGCTGGCGACTTCGCATGCGATGGACGATTGAATCGAGATCCTATATTGTATTAATATGGTACTAAGTACAAAACATCGGTATACTTCAACTTCAGGAGACGGCGTGTTGCTGCTTCGTTGACATGGAGATACCAATGAAGATTCTTGTGCTGCCCGGCGATGGCATCGGGCCCGAAATCGTGCAGGCTTCCCTGAAGGTGCTGGAAGCGGCGAACCAGAAGTTTTCCCTCGAGCTGCAGTTCGACCACGACGACGTGGGTTTCGCCAGCCTGGAAAAGCACGGGACCACCCTGCGCCAGGAAACCCTGGACAAGGCCAAGACCTACGACGGCATCATCCTGGGCACCCAGTCGCACGCCGACTACCCGGCGCCTGAAAAGGGGGGGCGCAACGTGTCCGCCGGTTTCCGCATCGGCCTGGACCTGTACGCCAACGTGCGCCCGGCCCGCACCCGCCCGTTCCTGGAATCGAACA
>CAZGDZ010000412.1:0-2260 GCA_964524855.1 uncultured Macromonas sp. | reverse complement strand
CCTGAGCGAGCTCGACCGCGTGCTGGGCGGCGGTGTGGTGGAAGGCGGCGTGGCCGACCTGTGCGTGGTAGACCCGCGCCAGCACTGGCGCGTGGGCGCCGACGCCTTGCGCAGCCAGGGCACCCACACACCGTTTGACGGGCACGAACTGCCGGTGGCGGTGCGGGCCACGCTGGTGAACGGCCAGGTGGCGTTCGACGCCGCCCACGACCGCCGCGCCTAACGTGAGCAGCCTGCGCGCCGCCGGGCGCCTGTGGCGGCTGACGCTGCACCTGCTGCGCGGCCTGCACACCCTGCGCACCCGTTTTCCCAGGCTGGACGAGGCGGGGCGCCAAGAGGCCATTCGTGCGTGGTCGCGCCAGACGCTGCGCGTGCTGGGGATTCACTTGCAAGTGCTGGGCGACCCGCCCACCCCGGGCCCGTTGTTGGTGGTGGCCAACCACATGTCGTGGCTGGACATTGTGGTGCTGAACGCGGTGCGGCCATGCCGCTTCGTCTCCAAGGCCGATGTGAAGCATTGGCCCGTGGTGGGGCAGTTGGTGGCGGCTTCGGGCACGCTGTTCATCGAACGCGAAAACCGCCGCGACGCGCTGCGCGTGGTGCACCAGATGGCCGAGCAACTGCAGGCGGGCGACGTGCTGGCCGTGTTCCCCGAAGGCACCACGGGTGATGGCCAAGGCGTGCTGCCCTTCCACGCCAACCTGTTGCAGGCGGCGCTGGCCACTGACAGCCCCATACTGCCGGTGGGGTTGGCGTATTTGCGGGGCAATGGCCAGGCCCTGTTGGGCGAGGCCCACCGACATGATGCGCCCACCTACATTGGCGATACCACGCTGGTCGCGTCCATCTGGCGCACGGCAAGTGCCACCGATGTGCAAGCCACCGTGCATTGGGGCGAACCCGAGTTTGCGCAAGGCCGCGACCGCCGCGCCTGGGGCCAGGCGCTGCGCGCCGAAGTGGCCCGCCTGGCGGACCAGCCGGTGTTGGCCTGAGCCCATTTGCGGTATTCTCGCGAACGAGCGTACTTTTTTGGAGTTTGAGCCTTGCCTTTGTCACCGCCTGCCCCCCGCCGCCACATGCACACCCGCCGCGTGGAATACCAAGGGTTTCTGCGCGATGATGGCCTGTGGGACATTGAAGGCGAGTTGCACGACAGCAAGCCGTTTGCGTTCGAGATTCCGGGGGAAGGGCAGTGGGTGCCGCACGAGCCGGTGCACCACATGCGCATTCGCGTGACGCTGGACAACAGCATGTTGATCCACGCCATCGAATCGGTGATGGAGGACCACCCCCACGCGCCGTGCCCGCAGGCCAACGAGCCCATGCAGCGCATGGTGGGTTTGCGCATGGGCGGCGGCTGGCGCAAGGCAATTGAGCAACACCTGGGCGGCATTCAGGGCTGCACCCACCTGCGCGAACTGCTTTACAACATGGCCACGGCCGCGTTCCAGACCATGGCGCAGGTGTCGTTCAAGCCGCCGGCCGACGGCTCGCCCCCGCCGCACCTGGGCAAATGCCTGGCTTGGGACTTCAATGGCCCGGTGGTGGAAAAGGTGTACCCGGTGTTTTTCCGCTGGCAGCCGCCGGGCAAGCCGTAAAGCTCTACGCAGTTTCCACCATGGCGCTTTGCGCCAGATGGCGACAATTGGAACTCCATTCATTCGCGGGGCTGCGTGCCTGAATCATGAAAGAGTTCCGTTTTTCGTTTTTGGTCACCTTCGTCTGCCTGGCGCTGGCGGCTTGGTGGGGCGCCGAGTCGTCCATGGGCTTGTGGACCGCCCTCTGGTTGGCCTTCGTGTTGGCGGTGCTGGAGGTGAGCCTGTCGTTTGACAACGCGGTGGTCAACGCCGGCGTGTTGCGCGACATGAGCGAGTTCTGGCGCCAGTTGTTCCTGACGGTCGGCATCCTGATTGCGGTGTTCGGCATGCGGTTGGTGTTTCCCATCGTCATCGTGGCGGTGTCGGCCGACATCGGTGCCTACGAGACGATGCAATTGGCGCTGCAGTCGCCGGACCGCTACTCGGCGGTGCTGACCGGGGTGTACCCGGTGATTTCGGCGTTCGGCGGCATGTTCCTGCTGCTGGTGTTCCTGAACTTCCTGTTCGACCAGAACAAGGAAACCCACTGGTTGGGCCCGTTGGAGCGGCGCCTGGTGCGGGCCGCCAAGTTTGATGAAATCAGCGTTTTCATTGCCTTGCTGGTGGTGTTTTCCACCCGCTGGTGGGTGCCGGAGGCCGACCAGACCCGCGTGTTCGTGGCA
>CAZGDZ010000411.1:0-2262 GCA_964524855.1 uncultured Macromonas sp. | reverse complement strand
GGTGCGCATGGCGTACGAAGCTGAGCTGAAAACGCGTGGATTTGCCAGCGACCCTGCGCAGTTGCGTGCCATAGAGGCGTTGGAGCGGTGTGCGTCTGAGTGGGCACATTTCAAGCAACGGCGTTCCAACCCGCTCAAAAAGTTCATCAACCGCCTGCCCATTCCGCTGGGCGTGTACATGTACGGCGGGGTGGGGCGGGGCAAAAGCTTCCTGATGGATTGCTTTTTCAACGCGGTGCCCTTGCGCCGCAAAACCCGCCTGCATTTTCACGAGTTCATGCGTGAAATTCACCGTGAACTGGTGGACCTGCAGGGCACGGTCAATCCCATCGATGTGCTGGGCCAGCGCATGGCCAAGCGCTACCGGCTCATTTGCTTTGACGAGTTCCACGTGGCCGACGTGACCGATGCCATGATTCTGCACCGCGTACTGGTGGCGATGCAGAAGTACGGCATCGGCAGGGTCACGACCAGCAACTTTCACCCTGACGGCTTGTACCCGGATGGCTTGCACCGCGATCGGATTCTGCCCGCCATTGAACTGCTGAAGCAGGGCATGGAAGTCATCAATGTGGACAACGGCACCGACTACCGACGCCGGGTACTGGAGCAGGTGGAGCTGTACCACTGTCCGTTGGACGATGCGGCAGACAAGGCCATTGCCACTGCGTTCGAGCGCTTGGCTGAGGCGCACGATGAAGATCCGGTGCTGCACATTGAGGCGCGTGCAATCCGCGCCGTGCGCAAGGCGGGGGGGGTCGTCTGGTTCGATTTCAGAACCTTGTGCGGCGGGCCCCGCTCCCAGAACGACTACCTGGAGTTGGCGACCCAGTTCCACACCGTGCTGTTGAGCAACGTGCCGCACATGCCGGTCAACATGGCGTCAGAGGCGCGCCGCTTCACCTGGTTGGTGGACGTGCTCTACGACCGCCGGGTGAAGTTGATCTTGTCGGCAGCAGTGCCGGCCGAGGCGCTGTACACCGAAGGACCGCTGTCACACGAGTTCCCGCGCACGGTTTCGCGCTTGAACGAAATGCAATCGGCCGAGTACCTGGCGCAAGAACGCCGGGATGTGAACACTTCTCTGACCTGAGCCGGGTCAGAGGGCTTCCAGCTTCAAAACGATCAGTGAGAGATTGTCGCCGCGGCCGCGCGCTCGCTCTCGCGAGCGTTTGACCAGCAATTCACAGGCAGGGCGGGGCGCGAGTTGCCCGGCTACCAGCCCCAGTTCTGACGTGCTGATGTGGTGCCAGACGCCGTCGCTGCAAGCCACAATCACGTCACCAGCGAGCAGCTTGCCCAGGCCACGGTGGCTAAGCACGGGGGCGGATTCTGTGCCCAGACAATACAGCAACACATTGCTGCGAGGGTCATCGGCCGCTTCTTCTTCCGACAGTTCGCCTCGGTCCACCAGTGCCTGCACGTAAGAGTGATCGCGCGTGCGCTGCACCAGTTTGTCATCCCGAAAGTGGTAGAGGCGCGAGTCGCCGGAATGCACCCAATGGCACTCCCCCCCCGGCAGCAGCAAAAACGCCGCGATCGTGCTGTGCGGCTCCTCTTCGGCAGAGGCAGCCGTGAGCCGGATGACGGTGTGAGCCTCGTTGGCCACACGCAAAAGAAATGCAGAGGGGTCGTCGGAAACGGGATCGAAGCGTTCAAACAATTGCTGGGCCGTCATCAGCACCTGGTCGGCGGCCTTGCGCCCACCGCTGCGCCCGCCCATACCGTCAGCCACCACGCCCAGCAAACAAGATGCATGGCGCGGGTGAGACTGCAGGCTCAATTGGTCCTGCTGGTATTCTCTGTCTCCCTGATCGAGCCCGGTGGCCGCGGTGATGCGATAAGCCGGCAACGTCATGTTCGGTCAGACCAATGAAAAAGCCTTGCAAATGATTGATTTGCAAGGCTTTTGTCGTTTTTGGCGGAGAGGGCGGGACCCTCTCATAAAAACCAAAAACCTTTGAAAATCAAAGGGTTAGGTAGCCAGTTGATGAAAAACCTCTTACCACCAATGCTACCATGAAACACAGCCCTCCCGCAGCGATCTTAAGAGCGAGGAAGGACTGCTTTTCATGGTGTCTTGGTATAAATACTAAATCCAAGTCCAAATTCTAACCCTCTATTTTCAAGGCTTGGCTTTCATAACCTATTGATAAATAAAGACTTTTTCAGTTTAACTCTTCAAAAAAGGTGTGAATTTTTGACTAATTTTTGATGATTTTTGCTCTGAAAAGTCATCTATCTTTTCCTCTGTTTTTTGAG
>CAZGDZ010000410.1:0-2263 GCA_964524855.1 uncultured Macromonas sp. | reverse complement strand
CTGCAGCGTCAAGCTCACCAGCGAACGTGCCGACACCGACCCCAAGGTGTTCACCAAAATCCACATGCAGTTCACCGTCACGGGCAAGGGCATTCCCCCGGTGGCGGTGGAGCGCGCCATCGCCATGAGCCACGACAAGTATTGCTCGGCCAGCATCATGTTGGGCAAGACGGCCGAGATCACGACCGGATTTGACCTGATCGAAGCCTGACCGGACGCTGCCCGGGTACCCCAGGGAGCTCGCGTTCCGGGTGGCAAAGGCCTACACTGCGCCCATTGTTCGGCGCAGGAGGTTTTGATGGCGCATCCCGACGTTCTCGACCGGCGGCTGGTGTTGCTGGTCGCTACCCGCAAAGGGCTGTGGTTGTTGCACGATGCGGGCGCCCGCACCGCGTGGCGCTTGGACGGCCCCCATTTTCTGGGGCACAACGTGCACCACGCGGTGCTGGACCCGCGTGACGGCCGCACCTTGCTGGCGGCAGCCCGCACCGGGCACCTGGGCCCCACCATCCTGCGCTCCACCGACCTGGGCGCCCACTGGCAGGAGGCTCAGCGCCCGCCAGCGTTCGGCCCCGGCGCGAACGGTTTGCCGGCCCGCACGGTGGACCACACCTTCTGGCTGGCGCCCGGGCACGCGTCAGAACCGGGTGTCTGGTACGCCGGCACCTCGCCCCAGGGACTGTTCCGCTCCGAGGACGGCGGGCAGACCTGGGCACCTTGGTCCAGCCTGAACGATGACCCGGCTTTTCGCACCTGGATGGGCACGGTGCAGGACGGCACGCCCGATGGGCCGAAGCTGCACTCGATCATCGTGGACCCGGCCGATCCGCAGCATCTGGTGCTGGGCATGTCGGGCGGAGGGGTGCACGAAACCCACGACGGCGGGCGCACCTTCCAGACCATGCTGGACGGGTTGGAGGTGGTGGAGGGGTTTGAGGCGGGCGTGCCGACGTTCCACGACCCGCACTGCATCCGCCTGTGCCCGAGCCAGCCCACCCGCCTGTACCAACAGAACCACTGCGGGATTTACCGCCTGGACCGCCCGGGCACGCGCTGGGACCGCATCGGCCGCAACATGCCGGCCGAGGTCGGCGATGTTGGGTTTCCGCTGGTGGTGCACCCGCGCGATGCGGACGTGGCCTGGGTGTTCCCGATGGACGGCACCGACGTCTGGCCCCGAACCTCGCCCGGTGGCCGACCGGCCGCCTACATGACGCGCGATGGCGGCTTGAGCTGGACCCGGCAGGACGCGGGCTTGCCCAGCGAGCAGGCGTGGTGGACCGTCAAGCGCCAGGCCATGACGGCCGACCAGGAGCGTGTGGTGGGCTTGTACTTTGGTCACAGCGGCGGCGAGCTGTGGGGCAGCCAGGACGAGGGCAGTCGCTGGCAGTGCCTGGCGCGGCATTTGCCGGCCATTCAGGCGGTCGAAGCGGCGTATGCCGCCTGACGCCAGAGGCCGACGACCGAGACCGCACGAAACCCCATGCGCGTGCTGATTCCCAGTGCCTTGCAGTCCTACACGCAGGCCGCGTGGGTGGAAGCCGATGGCGCCACAGTGGGCGAGGTGCTGGCCGATTTGGAGCGGCAGTACCCGGGCATCCGCTTTCGTATGGTGGACGAGCAAGGGGCGGTGCGCCCGCACATCCGTCTGTTCGTCAACAGCGTGCAAGAGTTCCTGCTCGATACACCGCTGGCGCCCACCGACCGCCTGCACATCGTCCAGGCCCTCAGCGGGGGGTGACGCTCTGGGCGCCCAATTTTAGACGCGGTGGGCCACCGTCGTCATGACCTTCGCGGCCATCCGCATCACGCCTTGAACCGGGGCCGGCAGGTCCATGCCTCCGGCGTGTTGGGCTTCGCGTGCGTGGCGGATTTCGTCCTCTTTCATCTGCGCCACGATGGCGCGCGAGGCGTGGTCGTGGGGCGGCAGGCGGTCCATGTGGCTGTCAAGGTGGGCTTCCACCTGGCGTTCGGTTTCCACCACAAAGCCCAGGCTGACCCGGTCACCCAGACGCCCGGCCAGCAGGCCAATGCCGAAGGCGCCGGCATACCACAGCGGGTTGAGCAGCGAAGGGCGGTCGCCCAGTTCATCGAGCCGCTGTTTGCACCAGGCCAGGTGGTCGGTTTCTTCCTGGCCGGCCGCTTCCAGGTGGCGGGCGAGTTGTTGCTTGTGCGCCGGGTGGCCGGGGCCCAGCCGGGCGGCCAGCGCTTGCGAGGTGTACAGCGCCTGGGCGCAGATTTCGCCCACGTGGTTCACGCGCAT
>CAZGDZ010000409.1:0-2279 GCA_964524855.1 uncultured Macromonas sp. | reverse complement strand
CCCAAGCCCGCGCCTGTCGCCTGGGCTGAGGCGTTCGACGCCCAGGCGGCAGCGGGCACGCTCAAGCGCGGCACCAGCGTGATGCCCATGCCGGCGGCCACCATGTGCTTGATGGTCTCCAGCGACGACCCCTCGAAGCTCTTGCGGATGCCCTCGGCGTCGTTGGAAAAACGCGCAAACTCAGGGCAGACTTCCAACACATGGTCGCGGAAGCAGTGACCGTTGCCCAGCAACAGCATGGTTTCCTGCTTCAGTTCCTCGGCGGTCACACTGTCCCGCTGAGCCAGCGGGTGGCTGGTGGGTACGGCCGCAACGAACGGCTCGTCGTACAGAGGCGCGATGGCCAAGTTGGTGTCCGGGAAAGGTTCGGCCAAGATGGCGGCGTCGATCTCGCCCAAACGCAACTGCTCCAGCAACTTGGCGGTCAGGTTCTCCTGCAGCATCAGCGGCATTTGCGGCGTGTGCTCGATCACCTGACGCACCAGATCGGGCAGCAAGTAGGGGCCAATGGTGTAGATGACGCCCAGTCGCAGCGGGCCAGCCAGCGGGTCTTTGCCGCGCTTGGCGATTTCCTTGATGGCGGCAGCCTGCTCCAGCACCACCTGCGCTTGGCGCACCACGTCTTCGCCCAGCGGCGTGACGGCCACCTCGCTGGCGTTGCGCTCGAACAGCTTGAGCTCCAGCTCTTCTTCCAGCTTCTTGATGGCGACGCTGAGGGTGGGCTGCGAGACGAAGCAGGCCTCGGCTGCCTTGCCAAAGTGCTTTTCGCGCGCCACGGCGACGATGTATTTGAGTTCGGTCAGGGTCATGGCAGCTATCGGGTCAGGCCTTCAGATAGTCCGATTTTGCACCCAACCAGCGCTCCACGTGCCGTTCGGCCAGATCGGGGCGTTCAGCCCAGAGGCGCGGCGCCCAAGCGCGGGCCCATTCCAGCAAGTGGGTGTCGGTAGTCAGGTCGGCGAAACGCAGCAGCGGCGCGCCGGACTGGCGTGCGCCCAGGAACTCGCCGGGGCCGCGGATCTCCAGATCACGGCGGGCGATTTCGAAGCCGTCGTTGGTTTCGGCCATGGCCCGCAGGCGTTCGCGCGCGGTTTCGCTGACGCGGCCGTTTTCGTTGGGCGAGTACAGCAGCATGCAGACCGAGGCGGCCGTGCCGCGCCCCACCCGGCCCCGCAACTGGTGCAACTGGCTCAGGCCAAAGCGTTCGGCGTGTTCGATGACCATGAGCGAGGCGTTGGGCACATCCACCCCCACTTCGATGACGGTGGTGCTGACCAGCACGCCCATGGCACCGGCACTGAACAGCGCCATCACCGCCTTTTTCTCGGCCGGTGGCATGCGTGAATGCAGTAGGCCCACCAAGATCGGGGAGCCATCGGCCCCGGTCAGGCCAGCCATCGCAGCCGAGAGTTCGGCATGGGTGGCGGTAGCGTTGCTCAGGTCCAGCGCCTCGCTCTCCTCGATCAGCGGGCAGACCCAATACACCTGCCGGCCTTCGGCCACCTGGCTGCGCAGGCGCTGAATGAGCTCGTCGCGCCGACTGTCGGCCAGCACCTTGGTGACGATGGGCGTGCGGCCGGGCGGCAACTCGTCGATGGTGGACACGTCCAAGTCGGCGTAATAGCTCATGGCCAGGGTGCGCGGGATGGGCGTGGCACTCATCATCAGCAAATGCGGCTCCAGGCCAGCGTCCTGCATCTTTTCGCGCAGGGCCAGGCGCTGGGCCACGCCGAAACGGTGCTGCTCGTCGATCAGCGCCAGTGCCAGCTTCTGGAAACGCACCTGTTCCTGGATGACCGCATGGGTGCCCACCACCAGCGCGGCTTCGCCGCTGGCGATTTGGGCCAGCATGGCGGTGCGCTCTTTCTTTTTCTGGCTGCCAGTGAGCCAAGCCACGGTTTTGCCCAGCGGCGCCAGCAAGGGCGTGAGCCAGCCCACCAGTTTGCCAAAGTGCTGCTCGGCCAGGATTTCGGTGGGGGCCATCAGCGCACATTGCCAACCGGCGTCAATGGCCACTGTGGCGGCCAAGGCTGCCACCACCGTCTTGCCACTGCCCACATCGCCTTGCAACAGGCGGTGCATGGGCACCGTGCGCGCCAGGTCGTGGGCAATGTCATCGCCCACGCGGCGCTGCGCAGCGGTGAGCTGGAAGGGCAGCACCGCCAGCAACTGTTCGTGCAAGCCACCCGGGCGGGTGGGCAAGGCGGGCGCACGCAGCCCCGCCCGCTCCTGCTTCGCGCGGTGTTGCGACAGTTGTTGGGCCAACAGTTCTTCGGCCT
>CAZGDZ010000408.1:0-2290 GCA_964524855.1 uncultured Macromonas sp. | reverse complement strand
CGATCAGGTCGATCGCCTTGTCGGGCAGGAATCGGTCGGTGATGTAGCGGTGGCTCAGTTCGGCCGCCGCCACGATGGCCGGGTCGGTGATGTCCACGTTGTGGTGTTTTTCGTAGCGTTCCTGCAGCCCGCGCAGGATGGCGATGGTGTCCTCCACCGTCGGCTCGTCCACCAGCACCTTCTGGAAGCGGCGTTCCAGCGCGGCGTCTTTTTCGATGTACTTGCGGTACTCGTCCAGCGTGGTGGCGCCAATGCAGTGCAGTTCGCCCCGTGCCAGCGCCGGTTTGAGCATGTTGCCCGCGTCGATGGCGCCTTCGGCCTTGCCCGCCCCCACCATGGTGTGGATCTCGTCGATGAACAGGATGATCCTGCCCTCGTCCTGCGCCACCTCTTTCAGCACCGCCTTCAGGCGTTCCTCGAACTCGCCGCGGAACTTGGCACCGGCCAGCAGGCCCGCCATGTCCAGCACCAACACCTTCTTGTCTTTCAGGGTGTCGGGCACCTCGCCGTTGACGATGCGCTGCGCCAGCCCTTCCACGATGGCGGTCTTGCCCACACCGGGCTCGCCGATCAGCACCGGGTTGTTCTTGCTGCGGCGCTGCAGCACCTGGATGGCGCGGCGGATCTCGTCGTCGCGGCCAATCACTGGGTCCAGCTTGCCTTGCGCGGCGCGCTCGGTCAGGTCCAGGGTGTACTTCTTCAGCGCCTCGCGCTGGCCTTCGGCCTCGGGGTTGTCCACCTTCTGGCCGCCGCGCACCGCGTCAATGGCGGCTTCCAGCGGCTGGCGCTTCAGGCCGGCCTTGCGCACCTCGTCGGCCAAGGTCGATTTGCCATCGGCCAGCGCCAGCAGAAACAGTTCGCTCGCCACAAACTGGTCGCCGCGCTTGATGGCGTCCTTCTCGGCCGCCTGCAGCAAGGTGACCGTGTCGCGACCCACCTGCACCTGTTCCTGGCCCTGCACCTGGGGCAGCTTGGCCACGGCCTCGTCGGCCGCTTTGGCCAACGCGGCCACGTTCACGCCGGCGCGATGCAGCAAGGCCTTGGGGCCGTCCTGCTGGCGCAGCATGGCCGCCAGCACATGCGCCGGCTCGATGTAGGCGTGGTCGTTGCCCAGCGCCAGCGTCTGGGCCTCGCCCAAGGCCTCCTGGAATTTGGTGGTGAGTTTGTCGATGCGCATTCAAGTGCTCCCGAAAGATCAGATTAGGCTGAACGTGGGGACAGGAACGGTCAATTCAAGACCGTACACTATCCCAGACGTTTGGCACCTACAACCCCACAACGCATGACCATCCCCGACTTTCAAGCTTTGATGCGCCCTTTGCTCGACCTGCATGCGGATGGTATGGAGCACGTGAACCGGGATTTGATCAACACTCTGGCCCAGCAACTGGGGCTGACCGACGAACAGCGGCGCGAAATGCTGCCGAGTGGGCGAGCCAAGCTGTTCGACAACCGGGTGGGCTGGGCCAAAACCTACATCGCCAACGCAGGGTTGATCGAGTCCCCTCGACGGGCCGTTTCGACCATCACGGAACGCGGACGTCAGGTGCTCTCAACCCACCAAGGTCCGATCAACCTGCGGTTTCTGAGCGACCTACCAGACAAGCCCATCAAATCCGCGCCCGCCGACGCCCTACCCGAGACCCCGGAATCGCTGGAAATCAGCCCGCTGGAAGCAGTAGAAAACGCCCACCAGCAAATCCGGCGTGACATTGAGCGAGGCTTGCTGGAGAAGATCGCGGCCAATCCCCCCGAATTTTTGGAGCGTGTGGTGGTAGACCTAATCGTGAAGATGGGCTACGGCGGCAACCTCAAGGACGCCGGCCAGGCCATCGGATGCTCGGGGGACGAAGGCATTCGACGGCATCATCAAAGAAGACCCGTTGGGGCTGGACACGATTTACCTGCAAGCCAAACGCTACGAAGGGACCATTGGCCGCCCCGACATTCAAAAATTCGCGGGTGCCTTGCAAGGGCAACGTGCCAAGAAAGGCATCTTCATCACGACTTCCGGTTACTCCAAGGAGGCGCGGGACTTCGTCTCCAAAATCGACACCAAGATCATCCTGATCGACGGCCCAATGCTGGCCCAGTTGATGTACGACCACGGCGTGGGCGTGGCGGTGCACACCATCTACGAAATCAAACGGGTCGATACCGACTACTTTGACGAAAGCTGAACGAACTCAAGCGTTTCTGGCCACTATGCCCCATTTGGCCAAGGCCGCATCGTCGCTCACGCGGGCGTCCACCCAGCTCATCGCTTCGGAGAGCCCCGTGATCGCGCCTT
>CAZGDZ010000407.1:0-2291 GCA_964524855.1 uncultured Macromonas sp. | reverse complement strand
CATGCTGGCCGCCGGGCTGAACATTGGCAAAAGCCTGGCCGAACCGGACCTGCTGGGCGAAGCGAAGGCCGTGATCGACGCCATGAAAGCGCGGGGTGCCGAAGTGCCGATCCCCGAAGACGTGGTGTGCGCCAAGACCTTTGCGGCCGACGCCCCGGCCACGGTGAAGGCCGCCACCGAAGTGGCCGATGACGACCTGATCCTGGACATTGGCCCCCAAACCGCCGCCAAGCTGGCTGAGAAGCTGAAGCAGGCCGGCACCATCGTCTGGAACGGCCCGGTGGGCGTGTTCGAGTTTGCGGCGTTCGAGAACGGCACCCGGGTGATCGCACAGGCCATTGCAGAGTCCAGCGCGTTCAGCATCGCGGGCGGGGGCGACACGCTGGCCGCCATCGCCAAGTACGGCATCGAAAAGGACGTGGGCTACATCAGCACCGGCGGTGGTGCTTTCCTGGAAGTGCTGGAAGGCAAGACCCTGCCGGCGTTCGAGGTGCTGGCGCGACGCGCTTGAGGCATCACCGGCCCATCTTGGCTTTTTTGGCCCTTTTGCCCGGCAGGCTCAACCGGGCAAGGTCAGCAGCGGCAGGTCGTGCGCCTGGGCCAAGGCGTCCAACTCGGCACAGGTGTGACGGGCCATGAAGGCCTGCACCGCTTGGTGCGCAGCGGGCTTCAAGCAATCTTGAGGGGTCAACGGCGCCAGCCCCACCACCCGCCCGAGGGCGGCAGCAAAGTGGGGCTCCAGCGCGGCCAAGGCCACCCGGCCGTCGCGGCATGCGTACACCTGGTACCCCGCATGGGCGCCGCCCAGCAACTGACCGGGCCCGGTCAAGCCCCAGTGCAAGGGCTGCGCCAACCAGTGCGCTGCGTCGGACAACGCCACCCGACGGTGCACGCCTTGGCCGGTGCTGCGCTGGGCCAGCACAGCAGCCAGCACCGCTTCCGACGCCATCAAGGCCCCGGCCATGTCGGCCAACAGGCTCGGCGGCAAGGCTTGCCCGCTGACAAGCCCAGCCTCGGCCTGGTAGGTCAAATCGTGCCCGGGATGTTCGGCCGCCGGGCCCGGGGCACCCACGATCTCGACGCAGGACAGGCCGGGCCAACGCTGGCGCAGCGTGGCCGCATCCAGCCCCAGTTTGCGCAAGGCCGACGGGCGAAACGAGGTCAACAACACATCCGCCGACGCGAGGCGGCGGTGCAACCGTGCTTGGCCGGTGGGGGTTTTCAAGTCCAGGGTGACCACGGTCACCGCGCGGCTCAAGGCTTCATGAGCGGCCGGGTTGTAGTGGTGCATCGGATCACCGGCCGGTGGCTCCACCTTCACGCAGCGCGCCCCCAGGGCGCGGAGCCGCAGCAACGCAACGGGGCCGGGCAGGTTCAGGGCCAGGCTGACGATGCGGACACCTCGCAGCACGGAAAGAGAACGGAACGAAGTCATGGACACGCCTCCAATGCCGGGGATTGTAATTTTGTAACGGCGTGGTAACCGGAAGCTGAAATAATGTCGGCGCGCCTTGACCAATTCTTACCCCTGACCGGAGACACTGCATGCCCGCACGCGCCACCAAGATCGTTGCCACCCTGGGCCCCGCTTCCAGCGACCCAGCCCTGCTGGAGGCCATGATCCGCGCCGGCGTGAACGTGGTCAGGCTCAACTTCTCCCACGGAACCGCACAAGACCACATCCAGCGCGCGCAACTGGTGCGCGAAGCATCGCAGCGCGCCGGGCGCGAGGTAGCCATCATGGCCGACCTGCAGGGCCCCAAGATCCGCGTTGGCAAGTTTGCCGACGGCAAGGTGATGCTGGAAGACGGCGCCCCCTTCGTGCTGGACGCCGACCGCACCGAACCCGGCGACGTGGGCGGCGTGGGCCTGGACTACAAAGAACTGCCGCGTGACGTGAAGCCGGACGACATCCTGCTGCTGAACGACGGCCTGCTGGTGCTGAGGGTGGTGCGCGTGCTGGGCGCGGCGGTCCACACCGTGGTGGTGGTGGGCGGCGAGCTGTCGCCCACCAAGGGCATCCACACGCAGGGCGGCGGCCTGACCGCGCCGGCCCTGACCGCCAAGGACATGGACGACATCAAAACCGCCATGGCCCTGAAGGCCGACTACGTGGCGGTGAGCTTCCCCAAAAACGCGACCGACATGGCGCTGGCACGCCAACTGTGCAACGTGGCCTGCACCGACGGGCACCGCCCGGGCCTGATCGCCAAAATCGAACGCGCCGAAGCCATCCCGGAGCTGGAAAGCATTCTCAATGTGTCCGACGGCATCATGGTGGCGCGCGGCGA
>CAZGDZ010000406.1:0-2298 GCA_964524855.1 uncultured Macromonas sp. | reverse complement strand
TTTCCAGCACCTGGGGCGAGGGGTAGCGGGCGGTACCCAGCAGCAGGCGGCTGGCAAATGGTTCGCCGTAGAGGACGAGAGCGTCGTGGGAAGTTGCAGCGGTGGCGTTCATGGCAAGCTGTGGTGTCGCGTGGCGCGTTTCGGCAGACAGGGGCTTAGCCCCCGGTCACGGGCGCGATGATCTCGATCTGGTCGCCTTCGGCCAGCGCGGTCTGGGTGTACTGGGTGCGTGGCACAAAGCGCAGGTTCACGGCAGCGGCAAAAGGGCCGTTGGCCTGAATGACCTGCACCGCGTCGGCAAGGGTGGCGCCGTCGGGCAGGTCGTGCGGTTGCTGGTTGATGAGGACTCGCATGGCTGTCTCTGGGGCTCACACCGTCAGCGCGGCGTGGGCTTGTTCTTGGGCACGCTCGAAGCGCAGCGACAGGCGCTCTGCCAACGCAGTGCTGCCTTGGTGCATGTGTTCCAGCACGGCATCAGCCACGGCGGGCGAGATCATGAAGCCATGCCGGTACAGGCCGTTGATCTGCAGCACCTGGGGAGCCAGTTCACGCACGGCGGGCAGGTTGTCGGGCAGGGTGGGGCGGCACTGGGTGCACAGCTCCAGAATCCGTGCCTCGCCAAAACCGGGGTGAACCGCGTAGGCCGCGCTCAGTAGTTCCAGCACCGAACGCACGCTGGCAGGCGACATGTCGTTGGATTCGATTTCGGTGGCGCCGATGACGAAGACGTGCTCTTCCTTGGGCGCGATGTAAATGGGGTAGCGCGGGTGCAGCAGCCGGGTGGGGCGCTGCAGCGTCACGTCGGGCGCGTGCAGGCGGGCCACTTCGCCGCGCACACCGCGCAGCGCCTTCCAGTCGGGTTGCGCGCCCAGGCCCCGGCAGTCCAGCACCCAGCCGCCGTGCTGGCGCTGGTGGGCCAGGGCTTGTTCGTCCGTCCAGGCGCTGTGCCATTCAATGTTCACGCCCAGGGCAGCCAGGGTGTCCGTCAGCGCCTGCAGCAATTGGCGGTTGTCCAACTGGCCTTCGTCAGGCAGGTACAGGCCTTGGTGGAAGCGTTGCGCCAGGGCAGGTTCCAGTTCGGCCACCCGTGCTGCGCCCAGCGCCTCGGGCACGGGCAAGCTGGGCAGGGCACGTCCGGTGGCGGCCAGCAAGGTGCTGAAGCGCTGCGCTTCGTGCGCGTCTTGCCGGTGCCACACAATCAGCGTGCCATTTTGCTGGAAGTACACCGGCTGGCTCAGGCCGGCCAGCAATTCCGGCCAGCGCCCCAGCGCGTACTGGCCCATCGCCACCACGCTGGGTTCGGTGATGGCCGATTCCGCCAGTGGCGCCAGCATGGCTGCCGCCACGCGCGCGGCAGAGCCCTGGCCGTCCGGGCCGGAAGCGTCCAAAATGCGAACGGGGTGGCCCGCTTGCGCCAGTTGCACGGCCAACAGGCGGCCCATCAGGCCTGCGCCCAGCACCAACACCGGTTCGGCGCTGCTCATGGAGGAGTGAATGACAGAAGAAGATGATGGCATGGCGGTCAATCGCAAATTACATCACACGCAGGCCGGGTCTCTGCGCCGTCAGGGTGTTGCGGGATAATTTTTGACATGAATGCTTCTACCCCCACTTCCTCCGCTTCTGCTCCAGCCTACCGATACCCGCGCGTGCTGACGATCGCCGGCAGCGATTCGGGCGGTGGCGCGGGCATTCAGGCCGACCTGAAGACTTTTGCTGCGCTGGGGTGCTATGGCATGTCGGCCATCACCGCGTTGACGGCGCAGAACACCTTGGGCGTGCGCGCCATCCATGGGGTGCCGGCGGAATTCTTGAAGGCGCAAATTGCTGCCGTGGTGGAAGACATTGGCGTGGACGCCGTCAAGATCGGCATGCTGCACGCGCCCGAGATCGTGCACGCCGTGGCCTGGGCCATCGACACCTACCGCCTGGAGCGAGTGGTGCTGGACCCGGTGATGGTGGCCACCAGCGGTGATGCCTTGATCGAAAACGCCACCGTCTCCGTGTTGGTGAACGAACTGTTTCCCCGTGCCACCGTGATCACCCCCAACCTGGACGAGGCGGCCCTGTTGTTGGGGCGCCCGGTGCGCGAGGTGGATGAGCTGGACGCCGCCTGTGCCGATCTGCTGGCCCAAGGCGCCAAGGCGGTGCTGTTGAAGGGCGGGCACCTGGGGGGGGAGTTGTTGACCGATGTGCTGGCCATCGCGGACGAGCCCGCCACCTACTGGCAGCGCCTGAGCGGATCGCGCATTGCCAGCCGCAACGTTCATGGCACGGGGTGCACCTTGTCGTCGGCGA
>CAZGDZ010000405.1:0-2299 GCA_964524855.1 uncultured Macromonas sp. | reverse complement strand
CGGTTTCACGTGAAACAGAGCGTTTGAAGTCCACCTGGGTGAATCCCAAAACCTTGTCGGCCGATGAGGCCATGCGGGTGTTGGGCAAGGGCATCGACCACGAGTACAACCTGTTCGACTTGCTGCGCCGACCGGGGGTGGGGTACGACACGCTGATGTCGGTGGAGGGTGCCCGGTTCGCACCCAAAGACGTTTCACGTGAAACCCTGGCCGACTTGTACGAGCCAGTGGTGGAGCAGGTGGAGATTGCGGCCAAGTATTCGGGTTACATCGACCGCCAGCGCGACGAGGTGGAGCGCGCCGCCTACTACGAGCATCTGCGCTTGCCGCTGGACTTGGACTACACGCAGGTATCGGCGTTGAGCTTTGAGGCGCGGCAAAAATTGCAGAAGCACCGGCCCGAGACCTTGGGTCAGGCCTCCCGCCTTTCCGGCATCACGCCGGCCACCGTGTCGCTGCTGCTGATCCACCTGAAGCGGGGCAAGTTCAAAGGCTTTGCCCAAGTGCCTGACGCTGATTCGGGGGTGTCCGCATGACGCATCCGCTGGAGGCTGGTCTGCGCGATGGCGTGCAGGCCTTGGGCCTGAACCTGCTCGATGAGCAAGTGCAGACCTTGTTGGCCTACCTGGACTGGGTGGCCAAGTGGAACCGCGTCTACAACCTGACGGCGGTGCGTGACCCCGGCGAAATGTTGACCCACCATCTGCTGGACAGCCTGGCAGTGTTGGCACCGCTGCGCCGGCACTTGGCCGCCCACGCCCAGGCGGCCCCCCGTTTGTTGGATGTGGGTTCGGGTGCCGGTCTGCCCGGGGTGGTGCTGGCCATCGCCTGCCCTGAGCTCGACGTGAGTTGCGTGGACACCGTGGCCAAAAAAGCCTTGTTCATTCAGCAGGTGGCGGCGGCTTTGCGCCTGCCCAATTTGCACGGCCTGCACGCTCGCGTGGAAAATCTGGCGCAGCCTTTTGACGTGGTGACTTCGCGCGCCTTTGCATCGTTGGCCGACTTCACGCAATGGTCTGCTGCTGCCTTGGCGCCGCAGGGTGTGTGGATGGCGATGAAAGGCAAGGTGCCACACGACGAGATGGCAGCTCTTCCCTCCGGCGTCCAAGTGTTTCACGTGGAACCATTGATCGTGCCCGGGCTGGATGCTGAACGCTGCATCATCTGGATGCGCCGCGAAAGCACGTAAACTCGGACTCTGTCCCCGTCCGATAGAAAGCACTCCCATCATGTTTGGTGTGGCCGATTACGGCGCGTTTGTCGCTGCCATCATCCTGTTTCTGGCCATTCCCGGGCCCGGCAACCTGGCGTTGATCACGTCCACAAGCAAGGGCGGCGTCAAAGGTGGGTTGGCGGCGGGGCTGGGCATCGTCATGGGGGACCAGGTGCTGCTCTGGATGGCGGTGGCCGGCGTGGCTGCCTTGTTGGCGTCATACCCGGCGGCGTTCTCGGCCGTGCAGTGGTTGGGCGCGGCTTACCTGGCGTGGTTGGGCTGGAAAATGCTGACCGCCAAGCCGGGTGATCAGCCGGTGCTCAACATCCGTCCCCGGCACTACTTTCGCCAGGCCGTGACCATCACCCTGCTCAACCCCAAGGCTATCGTGTTTTACATGGCGTTCTTTCCGCTGTTCGTGGACCCGGCACGGCACCAGGGCTTGATCACCTTCGGCTTCATGGCCGCCACCATCGCCGCACTCGGTTTCCTGTACAGCCTGATTCTGGTGCTGCTGGTGCACCACCTGGCCGAGCGCTTGCGCGCCAGCCCCGCGATCGGTCGTGGGCTGGAGAAACTGGCCGGTGTGTTCTTGATCGGGTTTGGCGTCAAGCTCGCCATTTCCAAATAACCCGTTCCAACCGGAGCCCTCATGGCCAAGATTTTTTGCGTGGCGAACCAGAAGGGTGGGGTGGGCAAAACCACCACCACCGTCAACTTGGCCGCTGGGCTGGCCAAGGTCGGCCAGCGGGTGCTGATGATCGACCTGGACCCCCAGGGCAACGCCACCATGGGCTCAGGCGTGAACAAGCGCGAACTGGCGTTGAGCGTGTACGACGTGTTGCTGGGCTCGGCCTCAGTGGCCGAAGCGGCGGTGCTGGCCGAACGCTGCGGCTACTGGGTGTTGGGCGCGAACCGCGAACTGGCGGGCGCCGAGGTGGAGCTGGTGGACCTGGAGCAGCGCGAGAAGCGGCTCAAGCAGGCGCTGGCCGTGGTCGATTCCGACTACGACTTCGTGCTGATCGACTGTCCGCCCTCGCTGTCGATGTTGACGCTCAACGGCTTGTGCGCGGCCAATGGGGTGAT
>CAZGDZ010000404.1:0-2302 GCA_964524855.1 uncultured Macromonas sp. | reverse complement strand
GGGGGCGGTGCATGTCGGCTGCAATGTCGAGAATGTCGCCTACCCCGAGGGCACCTGTGCCGAAGCCGGGGCGATTGCCGCCATGATCGCCGCCGGGGATACCGAGATTGCAGAAGTCTGCGTCATCGCCGACAGCCCCGACCCGGTGCGCCTGGGCGGCGTGGGCCAGGTGCTGTGCGAGCAGTTGCAACAGCGATTGCACAGCGAGGTGCGCGCCACCGTGCTGGGCCATGTACAGCGTGGTGGTTCCCCCACCGCGTTCGACCGGGTGCTGGCCACCCAGTTCGGCAACCAGGCCGCGCAACTGGTCATGGCCGGGCAGTTCAACCGCATGGTCACCCTGCAGCATGGGCAGTTGGGCAGTGTGGCGCTGGCCGACGTGGCGCACCAGCAGCGCACCGTGCCGCTGGACCACCCCTTGCTGCAGGCTGCGCGGCAGATCGGGGTGTGTCTGGGCGACTCAGCGCCGGATTGACAGCGCGCCGTCCAGCGCCAGAATGGCCAGCAGACTGACCCCCATCACCGGCAGTGCCGTACCCAGTGCCACGCCCAAGCCCAGCACCAACAGGCGTCCCAGCCAGGGGGCCTGTCCCAAAGCCTGCCACAGGCTGGGCTCGCGGCTGGCCAGGGTTCGGCGGCGCCACCACAGGGTGTAGCCCCACACGATCATCGCCAGCAAGCCCAGGCCCAACGCGGTCAGCACCAGCTGATTGAGCCACCCGAACATCACGCCCATGTGCAGGTCCACCGCCCAGCGGGTCAACTTCGCTGCCAGTGGGAACTCGTCGAATCGCACCTGGCTGACCACCGCCAAAGTGCCACCGTCGATGGCCACCGCGTCCACCTGGGTGGGCCAGCGGCGGTCGATCTCGGTCACCGTCCAGGCCTTGTTGGCGGCGGCGGGCAGGCGAATCTCAATCAGGCCGGCATCGATGCCGTGAGCGCGGGCGGTGGCCAACACCTGGTCAACGTCCGCAGGGCCGACCAGGATGGGCGTGACCGGCGCGGCTTCATGATGGTGGTGGTGACTGTGGTCCGAACCGGCGGCCGCAGCACCATCCGCTGCCGTGGCGGTGGCCAAGGGTAAGGTGGTTTGCAGTGACGGCGTGCCCCAACCCCAGGCCTTGCGCCACTGGCCAATGTGCTCGCCCGCGTAGCGCGACCACGTCAGCCCCGAGGCCGACAGGAACAACAGGCCCACCAGCAGCCATAGCCCCAGTTGGGCATGGCGATCGCGCAGCGGCCGGGGGGCACCTGCGCGCGTGAAGGCGGGGCGGCGCAGGCGCTGGCGCGCCCACACAAACAACCCACCCAAGGCGGCCAACCACAGCCACGAGGCAGCCAGCTCGCTGTACAGGCGGCCCGTTTCGCCCGCCAGCAGTTGCCGGTGCAACTTGCTGGACCAGATGCGCAACGGCAAGGCCCCGCTGGTGCCATACACCGTGTGTTCGCCCAGCACCGCACCGCTGACCGGGTCGATGAACACGGCCCGGCGCTCACCTTCGCCCAGTGTGGGGTCGTTGAACATGATCCGAGTGGTGCGACCAGGGGCTGGCGCAGGGCGCACACCCGACAGGGGCAGGGCATCGCCCACCTGTTGGCGTGCGACGGCGACTTGCTGCGCCAGCGGCAACGGTGTGCCGGTGTGCGTTGCCGTCAGCACCGAGCGGTACATCAGTGCCTCCAGTTGCGGCGTCCACACATAGGCGGTACCGGTGAAGGCAGCGATCAGCAAAAAGGGGCCGATCAACACACCGATCCAGGTGTGCAGCCGGCGAACGAAGGACTCGGCCCAATGTCGGGCCGTGGTGCGGGCGCTCTCGGGCGCTACCGCGTTGGAAACGAGGGAGGTAGACATGAACAACCACTTCTGAACAGGAACAGACACCCGCCGTGCCCTTGGGGCGCAGCGCGTGGTCGGCGGTACGGGTCAGCCCTGGATGGGCGGCGCGCGCGACAGTGGTGCCACCCAGACGAAGGATGGCGAGGGGTTGCGGTAGAACGCGGGTGGCCGGTCGGTCAGCCGATCGGGCAGGGCCCAGGGCGCGAGCGCGGGCGGCGGCAAGGCCAGGCCAGTGGCGTGCTGCATGCACCAGCCGCAGGGGTTCCAGGGGTTGACGGATTCGCTCGCTGGCTCGCGTTCAGCAGGTTCGCCGGTGGCCGGGGGCGCACTGACCAAGCTGTCCAGGCGGACCATGCCCTTGGCGGTGCAAATCTCCAACCAAGCCGCAGCGCTGGAAGTGGGCTGGGCCGCTTGCACCAAAGCAGGGACGAGCGCGCCCAAACTGACCACCAGGATGGC
>CAZGDZ010000403.1:0-2307 GCA_964524855.1 uncultured Macromonas sp. | reverse complement strand
GCGCGACTTTTCGCCCACCGAGCAGCGAGTCATAAACCGCATGGTGGAGGTGGTGTCGGAAGAGTACAAAAAAGCCTGGAAGGGCGTGTACCCGCTGGAACTGGGGTACCAGCGCTCCGAAATGCAGCCCCAGTTTGCCAACATCGCCACGCCGAGCGAAATCGTGGTCAGCACCAGCTTTTCGCTGGAAATTGGCGACCTCACCGGCTCGCTGCACATCTGCATTCCGTATTCCACGCTGGAGCCGATCCGCGACCTGCTGTACTCCACCTCGCAAGGCGACTCGATGGAGGTGGACCGCCGCTGGGTCAAGCTGTTGAGCAACGAAATCCAGGCGGCCGAGGTGGAGTTGGTGGCCGAACTGGCCCGCACCGGCGCCACGGTGGAGCAGTTGCTGGCCATGAAGGTGGGCGACTTCATCGAACTGGAACGTGAACACGTGATTCAAGCCAAGGTGGACGGTGTGCCGGTGCTGGAGTGCGAATACGGCACCCACAACGGCAAGTACGCGCTGAAGGTTCAGCGCACCATCCGCAGCACCGACAAGACCTGGCACGGAGATCAATATGACAAATGAGAACGACCCCAACGCCCCCAGCCCCGAAGAGGCCATGGCCGACGATTGGGCACAAGCCCTGCAGGAACAGTCCGGCAGCGGCGTGAATTCCGACTTCGCTTCGGGCGCGCCGCACTTTGACAGCGATGCGATGCCCCAGGCCACCGGACAGAACGACATCAGCATGGTGCTGGACATTCCGGTGCAGTTGTCGGTGGAGCTGGGCCGCACCAAAGTGCCGATCAAATACATCCTGCAACTGGCACAGGGTTCCATCGTGGAGCTGGACGCACTGGCTGGCGAGCCGATGGACGTGCTGGTCAACGGCTACCTGATCGCTCAGGGCGAGGTGGTGGTGGTGAACGAAAAGTTCGGTATCCGCCTGACCGACATCGTCACCCCTTCCGAGCGGCTGCGCCGCCTGAGCCGCCATTGATGCCGCCACGCACATGAACTTTGCCTCGTACGCACCGGCCTTGGGCCTGTTGCTGATCATGGGCCTGCTGGCCTGGGCCTTGCACTGGCTGAAAAAGCGCCAAGCCCCCGCCGGCAGCGGCCAGGGCGCCGAGCTGCGGCTGGTGTCGCAACTGATGCTGGGCCCCCAGCAACGGGTGGTGGTGGTGGAAGTGAACGGCCCGAACGGCCCGGTGCAATTGACGCTGGGCGTCACGCCGCAGCACGTGCGAACGCTGCACACCCAGGCGGTGCCCGCCCAAGCGGCCCCCACCCCCAGTTACGCCGCCGTGGCGAGGGCGTTGAACGAAGCGCCCCCTCGACGGGAGTCGGGCGCATGAGCCAGGGCCGCATCCAAACCGCTCACCTGTGGCGGGTGGCCAGCCGCTGGCTGCTGGTGGCCATCGTCGTGACGGCCGCCAGCGCGAGTTGGGCGCAAGGCTCGCCAGGGCCTGGGGGACAATTGCCCCTGGTCATTGGCCAAGGGCCGGGCGGCACCAGCTACTCGGTGCCCATCCAGACACTGCTGTTCTTCACCGCGCTGTCCTTCCTGCCAGCGGTGCTGTTGATGATGACGTCGTTCACCCGCATCGTCATCGTGCTGTCGCTGATGCGCCAGGCGTTGGGCACCCAGTCGGCGCCACCCAATCAGGTCATCGTCGGGTTGTCGCTGTTCCTCAGCCTGTTCGTCATGGGCCCCACGCTGGACCGCGTGTATGACACCGCCTACAAGCCTTACACCGAGAACGCCATCGCCTTTGACGAAGCGGTGCAACGGGCCGAAATCCCAATGCGCGAGTTCATGACCAAGCAAACCCGGCAATCTGACTTCGAGCTGTTCGCCCGGCTGGGCAAACTCGGCCCCGAGGTGACGGTGGACCAGGCGCCGCTGCGGGTGCTGGTGCCCGCCTTCGTCATCAGTGAACTCAAAACCGCGTTCCAGATTGGCTTCATGATCTTCATCCCGTTTCTGGTGATCGACATGATCGTCGCCAGCGTGCTGATGTCGCTGGGCATGATGATGCTGTCACCGGTGCTGGTGGCCCTGCCCTTCAAGCTGATGCTGTTTGTGCTGGCCGACGGCTGGAACCTGCTGGTGGGCTCGCTGGCCGCCAGCTTCGCCACCTGAACCCGGAAGGCAACCCGCCATGGAACCGCAAGCCGTCTTGACGATTGGGCAAAACGCCCTGTTCATTTTGCTGATGGTGGCCGCGCCGGTGCTGGGCACCGTGCTGGTGGTGGGCTTGGTGATCAGCCTGTTCCAGGCCCTCACGCAAATCAACGAGGCCACCCTGTCC
>CAZGDZ010000402.1:0-2311 GCA_964524855.1 uncultured Macromonas sp. | reverse complement strand
ATGATCGGCCCCACCGGCGTCGGCAAGACCGAGATCGCCCGCCGGCTGGCCCGGCTGGCCGACGCGCCCTTCGTCAAGGTGGAGGCGACCAAGTTCACCGAGGTGGGCTCCGTCGGCAAGGACGTCGACAGCATCGTGCGCGACCTGGTGGACATGGCCGTGAAGCAGACGCGCGAGTCCGAGGTGGCCAAGCTGCGCACCCGTGCCGAAGATGCCGCCGAGGAGCGCATTCTGGACGCCTTGCTGCCCCCGCCGCGCACGGGTGACCACGAGCCGGCGCCCGACAGCACGGCCCGCCAGGTGTTCCGCAAGAAGCTGCGCGAAGGCAGCTTGGACGACAAAGACATTGAGTTGGAACTGGCGGCCACCCAGCCCACGATGGAGGTGATGACGCCCGCCGGCATGGAAGAGATGGCCGAGCAGCTCAAGGGCCTGTTCGGGCAGCTCAACGCTGGCAAGCGCAAGACGCGCAAGCTGAAAATTGCCGAGGCGCGCAAGCTGCTGATCGACGAGGAGGCGGGCAAACTCATTAATGAAGAAGAGATCAAGCTGCAGGCGGTGACCAACGCCGAGCAGAACGGCATCGTCTTCATCGACGAGATCGACAAGGTGACCAGCCGCAGCGAAGGCGCCAGCACCGGTGAGGTGTCGCGCCAAGGCGTGCAGCGCGACCTGCTGCCGCTGGTGGAGGGCACCACCGTGTCCACCAAGTACGGCCCGATCAAGACGGACCACATCCTCTTCATTGCCAGCGGCGCCTTCCACCTGAGCAAGCCGAGCGACCTGATTCCCGAGTTGCAGGGGCGCTTCCCGATCCGGGTGGAGCTGCAGTCGCTCTCGGTGGCGGACTTTGAAGCCATCCTGACCCAAACCCACGCCAGCCTGGTGCGCCAGTATCAGGCGTTGCTGGCCACGGAAGGGGTGACGATCACGTTCACGCCCGAAGGCATCACCCGCCTGGCGCAGATTGCGCACGATGTGAACGAGCGCACCGAGAACATCGGCGCCCGCCGCCTGGCCACGGTGATGGAGCACCTGCTGGACGAGGTGAGCTTTGATGCGACCCGGCTGGAAGGTCAGACGGTGACGGTGGATGCTGCCTACGTAGACGGCCGTCTGGGCGAACTCAGTCGCAACGAGGACTTGTCCCGTTACATCTTGTGATGCCTTGAGCTGCAAGCTCATGCAGGACTTTCAGTCCTGTTTCTAGGTGCTTGTTTTTCTTGAACTTTTAGGCCCGCTTCACTTTGTGAATCGGGCCTAAGTCTTTGATTTCATTCAAAAAATATCGGATCAGACCTATTGCGCGACTGTGGTTTGGTGCTACAGTGGTGAAAAGTGCAAATAAGTGGTGAAAAGTGGGTTTTTAAGGTCTGACTTCCGTGTTCCAAGGCGCCTCGTCCCTCAGTCTCGATGCCAAAGGTCGGCTCTCTGTGCCGACCCGGCACCGTGACGTCCTGAGCGCGACGGCTGGCAGCCAGCTCACCATCACCAAGCACCCGCACGGCTGTCTCATGGTGTTCCCTCGCAACGAGTGGGAAAAATTCCGCGAGCGCATCGCCGCTCTGCCCATGTCGGCCCAGTGGTGGAAGCGCATCTTCCTGGGCAATGCCATGGACTGCGAGATGGACGGCACCGGCCGCGTGCTGATTTCGCCCGAACTGCGGACCGCGGCCGGACTCACCAAGGAAGCCGTGCTGCTGGGCATGGGCAACCACTTCGAGCTCTGGGATGCTGAAACCTACGCGGCGCAAGAGGCCGAGGCCATGCAGGGCGATCTGCCCGACGCCCTCAAGGACTTTTCTTTCTGAGGCCCCCGCGGTGCAAGCGTCCTACACACACTGCACCGTCTTGTTGAATGAAGCGGTTGACGCCCTTCAGGTCCAACCAGACGGTCACTACATCGATGCGACGTTCGGTCGCGGCGGGCACTCGCGGCTGATTTTGTCGCGCCTGGGGCCGGCCGGCCACCTGACGGTGTTCGACAAAGACCCACAGGCGATCGCGGTGGCCCGCGAGCTGGCGGCGGCCGATGCTCGGCTGACGCTGCGTCACGAGGGTTTCAAAGCGTTGGCTGAACTGCCGGCGGCCAGTGCCCACGGCGTTCTGATGGACCTGGGGGTGAGTTCGCCCCAGATTGACGACCCCACCCGGGGTTTTTCCTTCCGGCACGACGGGCCGCTGGACATGCGCATGGACCCCACCCGGGGCATGAGCGTGGCCGAGTGGTTGGCTGAAGCCGACATTCCCCAGATGGCGGAGGTGATACGTGAATACGGCGAAGAACGGTTTGCTCAACAGATTGCAAAGG
>CAZGDZ010000401.1:0-2317 GCA_964524855.1 uncultured Macromonas sp. | reverse complement strand
TTTCGACAGCGAGATCGCCTGCCCATTGTTGTTGATGGACATGAGTACCGCCATGTCCTTCTTGGGGCCTGCCGTACCCAGGTGCACGCCATAGACCAGGCCATACAGCACATGGGCAAAGTCCAGCTCGCCATTCACCAGCTTGTCGCGCACGCCGGCCCAGCTCGACTCTTTGGTGGGGATGATGGTCACGCCATACTTCTTGTCAAAGCCCAGCACCGAGGCCATCACCACGCTGGCGCAGTCGGTCAGCGGGATGAAGCCAATCTTGACTTCCTTTTTCTCGGGGGCGTCGGAGCCTGCGGCCCACACGCCGTGGTGTCCCAGGGTCGAGAACAGGGCGGCACCGGCCAAAGCCCCGCCTTTTTTGATCAGCTCGCGCCGGCTGGGGGCGGCAGTCTCGTTGACGCTGGGCTGCGCCGGGGCGGCAGTGTGGGCGATGGAGGGCGGGGTGTCTTTCATGGCAAGTCCTTGAAACAGAAAACCAAAACAAAACGGCGTCCACCACTGAACCAGCTGGGCTGGCAGGTGATGGACGCCGTTGTCCGAGGGTGCGTTGCTTCTAACGCCAGGGATGGTGCCGTCGTTGGCCCCTTCCGTTGCAGGGTTTAAAGCAGGTTCTGTGCCAGCTCTGGCTGTCCACGGCTGACGTGCCGGTTTGCCTCATGGATGGCCCTGTTTTGGTGCGTGGTGCCCGTTGCGGTGGTCGTGCTGCACTGCAGCAGTGCCATGGGGCACTGCGGGCATTCAGCGGCCACGCAAGGGCAGCACTTCCGCCATGGACAGCACCGCCTCCGCCACTTCCACCAGCCGCCGGCCCTGGTTCATCGCCATCTGCCGGATGGTGCGGTGTGCGTCTTCTTCGCTCAGTTGGCGGTGCGCCATCAGCAAGCCCTTGGCCCGTTCGATCACCTTGCGTTCGTTCAGGCTGGCGCGCACCGTGTCCAGTTCGTCGCTCACCTTTTGCAGGCGTCCGGCCTGGGCGTGCAGCAAGTCCAGCACCGCGCGGTCCAGGTGCGAACCCAGCGGGTGCGCTGGGGCTTGCACTTCACCGCCGACGGGCTCCTCAAAGAACGACATGTCGGGCGGCTCCTCGGTCTGCCGTTGCGCCATCGAGGTTTTCAGCCGTTCCAGGTTGTCGAGTTCTTGCGCTGCCTGGCCCAGTTTGCGGGCGCACAGGGCTTGCAAGGCTTGGCAGAGCTGTTCTTCCACCTCGCGCATGTGGTCGATGCGTTCGCTGCAGCCTGCAAACCAGGCGGTGCTCGACGGTCCGGGCAGTGGCTGCTGGGCGCTTGTGGTGCACAAAATGCGGCGCAGCCGCTCCAGTTCGGCCATGGGGGCTTGCTGGCTGTGTTGGGTCCACAAGCCCAGCAAATCGGGGCCGGCAAAGTCACCAAACACCTCCAGGCAGCGCTCTTGCGACTCGATCAGCCGCAGCAAGCGCTGCTGCTGCTGGGGGCTGGTGTGGCCGGCGGCAAACATCGCGGCGCCCGTGGCCCGTTCTTGCCCGACAAACTCCTTGCCCTGCATAAAATTGAACAGGCCCACCAGCAGGCGGGAAATGTCCGGGTCCGATGCGGTGTCAGCCGCCTCAAACACCACCGCCAGCAAGCCCCCCACCAGGCGCGCGTAGGCCTCGGTCGCGCGCGCGGCCGGCCACGCCAGATCGGCCACCTGCTGGCGCAGGCTGGGCAAGGCTTCCAGGCCATGCAGCACGTAGGCAATCCGGCTGAACAGCCGCGCCCCGTTCAACATGCCGGTGGGTGTGGTGTTCAAGGCATCCAGGCAGGCGCGCAGTGCCGCCTCGGGAGCTTGGCTGGCGGCGATCTGGGCCAGCCGTTCCTCGCCAGCGTGTTGCCCGGCCGAGCCCAGGTACAGGTTGCTCAGGCCCCGTTCGCGTTGCAGGGCGTGGATCATCCGGGCGGTGGTATCCACCAGCGCGCTGGTCCTGGCCAGTTGCTCCAGGTCCGCCATCTCGCACCGCTTGGCCGCCATCAGGAAGCGCAATCCCGTTTTCATCACCATGCTTCAAAACCCTTTCGCGGGGCGGTGCAGCAACATCCGTGCCTTGGCCGCCCGTACACTCGCCGTATGTTGATATTGGGTATCGAGTCTTCTTGCGACGAAACCGGCGTGGCGCTGGTGGACGCTGGCGTGGCCGGCACACCGGTGTTGCTGGCGCACGCCCTGCACAGCCAGATCGAGATGCACCAAGCCTATGGCGGTGTGGTGCCCGAACTCGCCAGCCGCGACCACATTCGGTGCGTGTTGCCCCTCATGGACGAGGTGTTTCGGCAGTCTGGGCGCGGCCTGGCCG
>CAZGDZ010000400.1:1938-2318 GCA_964524855.1 uncultured Macromonas sp. | reverse complement strand
TTCGGCGGTCGATCCCGCGTTGACCAACGAGCGTTGCAGCTTCTGGCATTTCCGCTTTGACGCCCATGCCGACATGCGCATGACCGCGTTGATGGATGTGCTCAAGGCGGACCGCGAGGTGCAAAGCGTTTACCTGATTGGTCAGGATTACAGCTTTGGCCAGGCCGTGCTGCGCGAAGCCCGCCGCCAGTTGGGCGTGCAGCGGCCCGACGTCCGCATTGTCGGTGACGAGTTGCACCCGATCGCCCGCGTCAAGGACTTCTTGCCCTACGTCACCAAAATCAAAGCCAGCGGTGCGCAGGCTGTCATCACCGGTAACTGGGGCAACGACCTCACGCTGCTGGTCAAGGCGGCGCGCGACGTGGGCTTTGAGGGCAAGT
>CAZGDZ010000400.1:0-1928 GCA_964524855.1 uncultured Macromonas sp. | reverse complement strand
CGCCCGCCGCGTTTGGTGATGCAGGTATCGGCAAAGTCATCGCGGTGGCGGACTGGTTCCCGAACGTGCCGACGGCCGAATCCAAGGTCTTTTACGAAAGCTTCCGCGCCCGCTTTCCCCGTCCGGCCGACGACTACGTCCACATGCGCATGCAGTTGATGATCGAAGCGTTGGCCCAGGCCATTGAGCGCGCTGGCAAGCCGTTGCGACCCGGCGCGGTGCCCGATGCGCTGGCGGTGGCGCGGGCGCTGGAGTCGGCCGACGTCAGCTTGGCCGGGCAGCGTTTGCGCATGCGCGCCGCCGACCACCAAGCCCAGCAGCCGCTGGTGGTGTCGGTCATGGACCGTCAAGGCGCGTCCGGCGTGGCCTTTGACGTCGAGGGCTCGGGCTACGGCTTCCGTGTGATCCGGCAAATTCCGGCTCAGGTGGCCGAAATGCCGCACCAATGCCAGATGCAGCGCCCTTGACGCTGCTGCGCTATAATCCGCTGTTGCCCTTGTTGGGGCAATCACGCCTGTTGCGGCAAACTGCTGGTTTTACCGGTGGCCACCTGCGGCAGGATGCATGTCAATCGAAAGGAAAATCATGATTTCTCACGCCGCCAAGGCCGAAGTGATCGCGGCCAACGCCCGCGCCGCCAACGACACCGGTAGCCCAGAAGTGCAGGTCGCCATCCTGACCGCCCGCATCAACGAGCTGACCCCCCACTTCAAGACCCACCACAAAGACCACCACGGCCGTCGTGGCCTGCTCAAAATGGTGAGCCGTCGCCGCAAGCTGCTGGACTACCTCAAGTCCAAAGATTCCGACCGTTACGTCGCCCTGATCCAGAAGCTGGGCCTGCGCAAGTAATTGGGTTTGGTGTCTCGCTGAGCCAACAAGACGCCTGGGTTGCTGTGCCGCCCCAGGCGTTTTTCGCTTTTTTCACCGGAGAGTTGTCGTTCAGATCGAAGCTGTGTCATTCCAACCAGGCAGTGCCCTCGGCGGCTGTCTTGCTGGAATGGCATCGTGTTCTGAAGGCGGATCTCCAGGCAAAGTGCGCGGCCTTACGCGCACAAACAACCGGAGCAGAGCATGACCATGTTCAACAAAATCACCAAAACCTTCCAGTGGGGCAAACACACCGTTCGCATGGAAACCGGCGAAATCGCTCGCCAGTCCAGCGGCGCCGTGCTGCTCGACATTGAGGGCACCGTGGTGCTCGCCACCGTGGTGGCCAAGCAAGAGGCCAAGGCTGGCCAGGACTTCTTCCCGCTGACTGTCGATTACCTCGAAAAAACCTACGCTGCCGGCAAGATTCCGGGCAGCTTCTTCAAGCGCGAAGGCCGCCCGAGCGAATTCGAGACCCTGACTAGCCGCCTGATCGACCGCCCGATTCGCCCGCTGTTCCCCGAAGGTTTCTTTAATGAAGTGCAGGTGGTCATTCACACCCTGTCGCTGAACCCCGAGGTGGACGCCGACATTGCGGCCATGATCGCCACCAGCGCTGCTCTGTCGGTGTCGGGCATTCCGTTCAATGGTCCCATCGGCGCCGCGCGCGTGGGCTACATCAACGGTGAATACGTGCTGAACCCGGGTCAGACCGAGCGCAAGAATTCCTTGATGGACCTGGTGGTGGCCGGTACCCAGGCCGCCGTGCTGATGGTGGAATCCGAAGCCGAACAGTTGACCGAAGAAGTCATGCTGGGTGCCGTGGTGTTTGGTCACGAGCAAGGCAACATCGCCATTGCCGCCATCAACGAATTGGTGCGTGACGCAGGCAAGCCTGAGTGGAACTGGCAGCCGCCGGCCAAGGACGAGCCGCTGATTGCCAAGGCTGAAGCCCTGGGCAAGGCCAAGCTCGAAGCCGCCTACCAAATCCGCAACAAGCAGGCCCGCACCCAGGCTTGCCGCGAAGCCTACGCCGCCGTGACGGAAGGCCTGAAGGC
>CAZGDZ010000399.1:0-2332 GCA_964524855.1 uncultured Macromonas sp. | reverse complement strand
GACCTGATTCCGCAACTGCAGCAAAAGCTGAACCTGCGCGAAACGGCGGCGCAGGTGCTGTGGCTGCTGGTGGGTATAGGCATGGTGACGGTGGTGAGCGGCTTGGCGCACAGCCACTGACCGGGCATCAACCTTGGGCGCAGGGCGCCCCGGGTGTGTGGCACCACTCGCTCCAACTGCCGGGGAACAGGGTAGTTCGGCCCAGGCCGGCCACTTCCATGGCCAGCAAGTTGGGCACCGCGCTGACGCCACTGCCACACTGGTGCACCACGGTGCTGGCGGGGCGGCCAGCCAGCAAGGCATCAAAGCCCGCGCGCAGTTCTTCGGCCGGGCGAAAACGCCCATCGGGTAAAAAATTCTCGGTAAAAGGGCGGTTCAGCGCGCCCGGAATGTGGCCCGCCACGGGGTCCAGCGGCTCCACCTCGCCTTTGAAGCGCGGCGTTGCACGGGCATCCACCACGGTCTGGCGGGCGCTGCCCAGGGCTTGCAGCACGTCTTGCGCCGATGCCATTGGCACCCGCGACGGGCCCAACGCAAAGTTGCCCGGGGCGCGAGGTGCAACCACACCCGTTTCCACCGCGCCGCCAGCAGCTTGCCACGCGGCCCAACCACCGTTCAGCACCGCCACGGCTTCGTGGCCGCACCACTTGAGCATCCACCACAGGCGGCCGCAGTAGTTGGCGCCCTGGCGTTCGTACACCACGGCTTGCATGCCCGCCTGGAGCCCGCGTTCGCGCAGGCGTTGAGCGAAGGCTTCGCGGCTGGGCAGCGGGTGGCGTCCGCCCGAGGCGGCTTGCCCCTGGCCCGATTTGTCGCTCAGGTCGTGGTCCAGGTGCATGTACACCGCGCCGGGGATGTGGGCTTCGGCGAATTGGGCCGGGCCGGTGGCGGGGTTCATCAGGTCGAAGCTGCAGTCAAACACCATGAAGGGTGTGCCGCTGCTTTGCAGGGCCTGCAACTCGGCGGCGCTGATGAGTGTGGTGTAGGTGGATGTGGTCATGCGTGCTCCTCGGCCGGCATTTTGGGGACGGCGCGTTCGCGCAGCACGGTGGCGGCCAAGCCGCTGGCCACAATGAGCGCCATGCCCAGCCAGCCGATGAGGGGCAGGTCGTCACCGAACACCACAATGCTGTAAATGCCTGCAAACGCAATGCCGAAGTATTGCAGGTTGGCCACCACCAGGGTGGCGCCGCTGGCGTAAGCGCGGGTCATGCACAACTGCCCAAACACCGCCAGCAGGCCGATGGGCAACAGCCACAGGGCGTGCCACGTCCAGGCGGAAGCGCCCACCACGGCCATGCCAACGAAACCCACCACGCTGGCCGTGGCCGAGAAGTAAAACACAGTGCGGCTTTCGGGCTCGCCCACCCGCGACAGCGCCGCCACCTGCAGGTAGGCCAGGGCCGACACCAGGCCCGACATCAGCCCCGATAGGCCGCCCAGCACCTGATCGCTGCCAAAGGTGGGGCGCAGCACCATGGCCACGCCCGCAAAGCCGGTGAGCACGGTGAGGAACAAGGGGCCTTGGTGGCGCAGATCGGCGGTGCCCTTTTGCAGCAGCAAGGAGCCCCCGAGCAGGAAGGCCGCAATCCAGATGCTGCTCATGTAGTTCAGCGTCATGGAAGTGGCCAGAGGCAGCGTGCCAATGGCGTAAAACCAACTGACCAGCGCCACGACGCCCACCATGCTGCGCCAGAAATGCATCATGGGCACCTGGGTGCGCAGTGACACGCCCCGCGTCCGGGTCAAAAACAACAGGAACACGACACCGATCAGCCCGCGGTAGCCGACGATTTCGAAGGTGTTGAAGTGCTCGGCCGCGTACTTGATGCACACGCCCATGCTGGCGAAGAAGAAAGAGGCCAACACCATCCACAGCGCCTGAACGCTGCGGACGGGCCGCTCGGTCGTGGCTGGAGCGATGGCTGCTTACCCCTGCAGGTGTTCGCCCAGCTTGGCGCGGTACCACTCGTGGAAGTGCTGCATGCCATCTTCCATCGGGCTCTGGTAGGGGCCTACTTCGCTGGTGCCGCGCTCGAACAGGGCTTTGCGGCCAGCGTCCATGCGCTCGGCGATTTCGTCGTCTTCGATGCAGGTTTCCATGTAGGCGGCGCGTTGTGCTTCCATGAATTCGGGCTCGAAGGCAGCGATTTCTTCAGGGTAGTAAAACTCCACCATGTTCATGGTTTTGTCCACGCCCAGGGGGTGCAGGGTAGACACGGTGAGCACATGCGGGTACCACTCCACCATGATGTGGGGGTAGTAGGTCAACCACACAGCGCCTTGCTCGGGCAGTTCGCCGTTGCGGTAGGCCATCAGCACGTCGTGCCAC
>CAZGDZ010000398.1:0-2339 GCA_964524855.1 uncultured Macromonas sp. | reverse complement strand
ACCAGCATCAGCCCCAGACACGCGGCAGCCACCACAGCCAATATGCCGGCCCAGATGCGGTAGTAAGCGTACTGCTGCGTCCACAAAATCAGCACCATCCAGCACGGGCCAACCACCAGCAGAAAATAGGCCAGCGCCCGCGCCAACTTCAACCGCAGGCCAAACAGTTCTTCCATGATGAGGCAAAAGAACCCCACGTACAGGCTGAACGCGACACGGTGCAGGAAAAAATAGAGCTCGTAGCCCATGCTGGGCTCCAGCACCACCGACAACCACAAGCGAACCATGTGCGCCAGAGACGCCGCAGCCATCAACCCGAACAGCCGCTCTCGCAAAGACCACCACAGGAACAGCGACATGATGCCCATCATCAACGCGGTGATGACCATCATCCAGGTACCGGTGACTTGCCACAGCTCCAACACCGCATGGCGCTCGAACAAGCGGTCGTACAAGCCCAACTGCAAGGGCCACAAACCACTGCGCTCCAGCAAACGGGCCTGCACCTGAATGTGCAGCTGGTTGGCCTGGCTGTTTGCCGCCAACAGGGCAGACGGCAACGGGACCAGGTAAGGAAACCACGCGGTGTTGATGTTTTTGTCGGGCGCAGCGTACCAGCCGACCTGGTGGATTTCGTGCCCGTTCAACAGCACCCTGAAACGGGTGCCCACACGCGGCAGGAGCAGCCCCAAACGGGTCGTCTCACGGCTGTCGTAGGTCAACCCCGCCGGCCAGGGGACTTCGTAATCCACGCGGTCGTGCCACCGGGCGTCCTCGTCATCCAGAATGTGCGGCAGGGTGACCTGCTTCATGCCCCCTTGTGGCTGCTGGGGTACCATGGCCACCACTTCGGTGATGTTGTGCACACCAGGCACCGCCGCGGGGCGCGACACCCAGTAGAGCGCAGCCATCAAGCCAGTGAGCAGGCACCCTACCCACACGTAGTGCGGCACGGCCCGCCACAGCGCCGGCACCTGGGCCCAGCGTGGCCAAGCGGTCAAATCAGACCCCGCTCCTGCGCCACCCGCACCACCTGCACCCGGGTGTGCACCGCCAGTTTCTTGTACAAATTCTTGATGTGGGTACTGACGGTGGCCGGCCCGATGCCCAGCCGAAAGGCGATTTCCTTGTTCACATACCCTTGGGCCACCAGGCGCAGCACCTCGTGCTCGCGGTCGGACAGGACGGGCAGCTCCAGATCGGACGGCAGATCGCCCGCCAATGCACTGCGGTCGGCTGGGCGAAATTGCTTGAGCAGCATGCGCGCCAACAGGGGCGAAATGGGCGCCCCACCCTCGCGGATTTGCTCGATCGCCTCGATCAGTTCGGCCCCGCTGCAGCCTTTGAGCACGTAGCCTGTGGCGCCGGACTGCAGCGCGTTGATCAGCCGGGACTCATCACCGAACACGGTGAACACCAGCAGTTCCGCGTCGGGTTTACTCACGGCCAGAGCCCGCAGCATGTCTTCGCCACGGCCATCGGGCAAGCCCAGGTCCACCAAAAACACATCGGCCATGCTGTTGGGGGCCATCACGCGGGCATGCGCGAACGTCTCGGAGTGGCCAACCAGCCTCCAGTGCGGGCGCAAGCGCAGCGTTTCCTCCACAAAATGGAGAATGGTGCGATCGTCTTCGATCAGATAGATGCGGGCAATGTCAGCCATGTTCTGATTCTCAGGGAAGACGGTGGAGTGCGCCCTCCCCCAAACAGGGGAGGTTGCGCCTCAGGCGGCCGGCCGCAGCGCAATCACATTGTCGTTGCCGTGGGCGCCCAGCACTTGGTCTTTGAGGCGCGCCAGTTGGTCGCGCACCCGTGCCGCCTGCTCGAACTCCAGATTCTTCGCGTGTTCGAGCATGAGCTTTTCCAGACGCTTGATTTCTTTGGCCAGGTCTTTTTCGCTCATGTCCTGAATGTCGGCCAGGTGCTTCTGCGCGTCGGCCAGCTTGGCGGCTTCCTGCCCCGCTTTCTCGCTGTAAACACCGTCGATCAAGTCTTTGATGCGCTTGACCACGCCCTTGGGCGTGATGCCGTGCTCGGCGTTGAACGCCATTTGCTTGGCCCGGCGGCGCTCGGTCTCGTCAATGGCCCGCTTCATTGAATCGGTGATGCGGTCGGCATAGAGGATGGCCATGCCGTTGAGGTTGCGCGCCGCCCGGCCAATGGTCTGGATCAGGCTGCGTTCGGCGCGCAGAAAGCCCTCCTTGTCGGCGTCCAGAATGGCGACCAGCGACACCTCCGGGATGTCCAGCCCCTCACGCAGCAGGTTGATGCCGACCCGAACGTCAAACGTGCCCAAGCGCAGGTCGCGCAAAATTTCCACCCGCTCCACGGTGTCGATG
>CAZGDZ010000397.1:1759-2355 GCA_964524855.1 uncultured Macromonas sp. | reverse complement strand
CCGGCTGGTAGCGGATCGGCTGGCGAACAGTGCGGGCCACGCGGTCGCCCAGGGGCTGGCGCCAGGGCACCCACAGCGCCAGCAGTTGGTCGCAGGCCATCCCACCGGGCGGCCAGTCGGCGGCTGAGGTGTGGGTGGGCAGGCCGTCGGGCGTGGGGGCAGAGGGCGCCGGGTGGGCTGGTGCTTGTTGCCGCAGGTGGCTCAGGCAGGTACTGAGTTGCGCGTAGGCCTGCCGGTTGGGTGCCAGCAGCACCAGGGTGCCACCCGCAGCGGCCGTGCCTGGCCAGGCCAGCCGCAATTCCGCCCCCAGAATCAGTTGCAACCCCAACGCCTTGGCCCGCACATGGGCCCGCACCACGCCGGCCAGCGAGGCGCTGTCGGTCAATGCCAGCGCCCGGTAGCCGAGCTGGTGTGCCCTGTCCACCTATTCTTCGGGGTGCGAGGCGCCGCGCTTGAAGCTGAAGTTTTTCCAGCGCTCGGCACCGACGCTGACCTGCACCTGCGCCAGGTTCTTCTCGTGGCCGGTGGCGAAGTTGTCGAGACCGACAACGCGCTGATGCGCGTCGCCTTCGTCGAACTCGCCGATGCGTTTCGCC
>CAZGDZ010000397.1:0-1749 GCA_964524855.1 uncultured Macromonas sp. | reverse complement strand
CGCCGCGCTGGAAGCTGAAGTTGCTGAGCGCATGCAGTTCGGCGTAGTCGGGTGGGGTGGGGGTGTCAGCCATGGCAACCCAGCACTTCTGGGTCACCCGAGGCTGAGGGCGGTCCTTGGCGCACCCACAGCAGCCCATGTTGCGGGTGGTCCACCGATTGCAGGCGTTGATGCTCGGGCTGATCGGTCCACCAATGGCTGGCTTGCTGCTGGGGGGTGTCCAGGGCCTCGCCGCCGCTGGGCGCAGCCCAGGGGGGATCGAACAACCATGTCGGCTCCCATTGCGCGCCAGGGCGGGTGGGGGTGGTCACGGATTGCCCCGTGGTGGGGGAGATGTGATCCATGGCCGGCATCCACTGCTGGCCGTGCAAAGGGCGTGGGTCGTCGATCAGGCGCCCCACCTGCACCTGTTGTGGGCCCAGGCGCGCGCTCAGCCGTTCGACCAGCTGCGGCCAATCCATGGTGCCGGGAGGCGCGGGATGACTCAGCAGGTTCCCGCTGTCGCTGGGCCAGGGGCCCCATCGTTGCAACACCAGTTGCAGCCGTGTGACCGGTGCCTGCAACGTGGCCCTTTGCAAGTGTTCGCCCAGCAGTTTGCTCCAGGCCGTGGCATCGCGGGTGGGGCGGGCGCAGCGCACAGTCAACGCCAGTGCCGGGGTGGGGGCCAGGCCGTCGGACAGGCCGGTCACCGTGACTTCCAAGGCGCCACTCTGGCGGGCTCGCAACCAGCCTTCGAGTGCTCGTAGCAGCCGCTGGGCCCGAAACCACAGGCCTTGGGCGTGTTCCACCGGGTCGGCCCATTCGAGGGTCTGATCGAACTGGGTGGGCAAGGTCAGCCAGGGAAAGGTGGGATGGGCCTGTCCGTAGGCAGCATCCAGGGCCTGGAGGACGTCGAGCGGCAGACGGCGGCGCAGGCCATCGCGCGGGATTCGGCGCACATCGCCCAAGGTGGCGCAGCCCCACAGGCGCAGCCGGGTGGCTTGCGCCCGTGTGGCCGCGAGGCAGGTCAAGGGCAATCGGTCCAACACGGTTGGCCAAGGGCCGCAGGGTGGTTGGTCGGGTGCGTGGGCCAGGGCCACGGCTCCCCAGGCCGTCGGTGCGGTGACCATGCCTTGGGTTGACCAGTCTTGGGCTTCTTGCTGGATTTGCTGCAACAAACGCTGGCGTCCGCCAAACAAGCGCAGGCTGGCTTTCACCTCCAGCGCCAGGGTGCCGTCCAGCCAAGCCACGCGTGGCGTGTAGCCCAAGGCCCAGCAACGCACGGCCAGAGGGGCTTCACTGAGGCGTCCTGGATCATCCCAGGCGTGCAGGTGCAGGGCGATCCAGAGCATGGCGGACAACAGGACGGGGGAACGGAACCACCTGGGCCGAGGTGGCTCGGGCGGGTGGGCGCAGCAGTGCCAGCCGGGGCAGTGGGGCTGACAATGACACTGGGGCGAGCAAGGGCGGGCCTCGCCGTTTCAATACAGATACGCTCAGCCCCCGTGCCCCCTGGCTGTGCACCTGCAAGCGCAAGGGCGCGGGTGACGCCACGGCCGCGCAAGCCTGGGGCCGGCAGACGAACAGCAAAGGCCCGCCCGGATGAGTTTGAGCTGCCAGGTGCAGGCGCCGCAAGGGTTCCGGGGGGCCGGCGGGCAACCACAGCAACACGGCGGCCACCTGCGGGCAGCGCAGTGCCTGTTCGCTGGCCCAGCCACGGGCCTGGGGTGTGGGGGCCTCAATCTGGCACAGCGCCTGCGGGGGCAGCCC
>CAZGDZ010000396.1:0-2357 GCA_964524855.1 uncultured Macromonas sp. | reverse complement strand
GCATGAACGCCGACGAGTTGGTGGCGCTGGACGACAGCAGGCGCAACTGGGCACCCACCCGCGCCAGCAGCGCCGCGCTCTTTTCCCATTTGCGCTGGATGGGCGCTTCGGCCCCGAGGGCCTTGACGGTCTCGAACCCGACCAGGCCTTCGACCAGCGTGGCATTCCGCTGTGCGCCGGCACGGTAGGTGGTTTCGGCCAGTTCGTGCATGCGCCCTTGCACCGACAGGGCGTATAACAGCAACAACACCGCACCCAGCACCAGGGGAATCAGCATCGGCCAGGCGATCCAGCCGATGACGACGAAGAAGATCAACGCGAACGGCAGATCGATGAACGCCACCACCGTGGCCGAGCCGATGAAGTCGCGCACCGACTCGAACGCACGCAGGTTGGCCGCGAAAGAACCGGCCGACACCGGGCGCTGCTCCATCCGCGTGCCCAGCACCCGCTCCATGATGTAGGCAGACAGCTTGACATCGGCCCGGCTGCTGGCCAGGTCCACAAACTTGCCGCGCATGGTGCGCAACACCAAGTCGCCCACCAGCACCAGCGCCAAGCCGGCGGACAACACCCACAAGGTGTCCACCGCCTGGTTGGGCACCACGCGGTCGTACACGTTCATCACGAACAACGGCATGGCCACCGCGAACAGGTTGGTCAGGAAGGCGGCCAGCAACACATCGCGGTAGAGCTGGCCGTTTTCCGCGATCACACCCCAGAACCAGTGGCCGCGCTGGGTGGCGTTGACCTCGGGGCTGCGGGCGTCGAAACGCAGGCGCGGGCGGGCGTAAATCGCGTGGCCGGTGTAGCGCGCTTCCAAATCGGCCCGGGCCACGGTCACCGGGGCGTCGCCCAGTTCGGGGTACACCACTTGCAACGTGTCGTCTGGGCCGCGCTCCAGCAACACACACGCCTGCTCGCCTTCGAGCAACAAGATGGCGGGCAACAGGTCGGCCTTGAGCGCCTCGATCGGCTGACTCACCACCTTGCTGCTGAGGCCGGCCCGGTGGGCGGCACGCTCGAACAGCGAGGGTGTCAGCCGCCCCGCGTCGAGCGGCAAACCGGCAAGTGCGCCGTCGCGGGTGATGGTTTCGCCGTGCGCCCTGGCCAGAATGATCAGGCAGGACAACAATTCGTCACGGTCCGCAGCAGCAGCGTGAGCGCTCAAGCCGGCGTTGCCGGGATCTGATGCCATTCAAAACTCCACCCAAGTTCGGAACAGCCCCGAAAGGCTCAGGGCCATGCAGCGGTTGAACGCCGCCTACTGCGAACCAGTGTAGCAAATGGTTACTGTTTTTCTGGCGGGGCGCGCAAATCAGTCGGCCAACAGCGCAGCCGGGTCGTCGCTCTGCACCACCTCCTGCGCCCAGGCGCGAAGCTTGCGCGTGTCGGCCCGCAGAATTTGCTGCTTGACCGGCAGAATTTGCGACGGGTGCATCGAAAAACTGCGCAGCCCCAGGCCCAGGAGCAGCCGGGTCATGGTCACGTCGCCGGCCATTTCGCCGCACACGCTCACGCCCTTGCCTTGCGCCCGACACTCGGCGATGGTGCCGGCCACCAGTTGCAGCACCGCCGGGTGCAGCGGGTCGTACAGGTGGGCCACGTTCTCGTCCACCCGGTCAATGGCCAGGGTGTACTGGATCAGGTCGTTGGTGCCAATGGACAGGAAGTCGAAGTGTTTCAGGAACATCTTCACCGCCAGGGCCGCCGCTGGGATTTCGATCATCGCCCCCACGCGCACCGTGCCGTGCGCCACCGCGCGCTCGTCAAGCTGTTCGCGCGCTTTGGCCAGCATCACCTTGACCTGCAAGATTTCACTGGCGTGCGCCAGCATCGGGATCAACAAATTGACCTTGCCATGCGCCGCCGCCCGCAGCACGGCACGCAATTGGGTCAGGAACATCGCGGGTTCCGACAAGCTCCATCGGATCGCGCGCAGCCCCAGCGCCGGGTTGAGGTGGTCGTCCCGCACGTGGCGGTCCAGCGGCTTGTCGGCGCCCACATCCACCGTGCGGATGGTCACCGGCAAGCCGTGCATGCCCTCCACCGCCGCGCGGTAAGACTGAAACTGCTCTTCTTCGTCCGGCAACTTGCCGTCACGCCCCATGAAGAGGAACTCGGTGCGGAACAAGCCAACACCCACCGCGCTGACCGACAAGGCCGGCGTCGTGTCCTGCGGTTGTTCGATGTTGGCCAACAGCTCAATGCGTTCGCCGTCCAGCGTCACCGCCGGCGTGTTTTTGATGCGCGACAACCGCTCGCGCTCCACCTCGCCCTGGCGCTGCTTGAAGCCGTACTCGGCCAGCACAATGGGGGACGGGTCCACAATGACCACGCCCGCATCGCCATCGATG
>CAZGDZ010000395.1:1746-2372 GCA_964524855.1 uncultured Macromonas sp. | reverse complement strand
TCGAGCTGCTTGAAGAGTTCGGGATACAGCATTGGTCGGTCGGCGCAGTGCCCATGCGGGCCCCATCGGCCCAGCGCCGATTGTAGGGGAGCACCCGCGTGCTGTGGAAATTCGGCCGAACCGTGGGGGTTTAGCGCAGGGCGGTTTCGGGCTCGACCCGGCTGGCGCCGTTGTAGCGCTTGACCCAGTAGGCTTTGGTCATGTCCTCCACCCGCACCGACTGGCCCGCGCGCGGCGCGTGGATGAACTTGCCGTCGCCAATATAAATACCCACATGGCTGAAGGCGCGGCGCATGGTGTTGAAGAACACCAAGTCACCGGGCTGCAACTGGTCTTTGGGAATGGATTCTGTGGCCTTGGCCTGCTCGACCGCGCGGCGGGGCAGCACCAAGCCCAGCGTCTGCTCGTACACGGTGCGGACGAAGGCGCTGCAATCCAGCCCGGTTTCGACCGAATTGCCGCCAAACCGGTACGGCACGCCAATCAGCCCCATGGCCGTGGTGACCAGGCGGGTGGTCATGGTGCCGGTTTCGCGCCCCACGTCCTGCAGCTTGCCCATAAATTGCGCCGCCAGCGCTGGCTCGGCAGCGGGCTCGACAGGCACAGGGTTGGCGTGGGCAATGGCG
>CAZGDZ010000395.1:0-1736 GCA_964524855.1 uncultured Macromonas sp. | reverse complement strand
ACTGCATGTCTGAAAAAAGGCATCCGGCTATGGTATCAGATCGGCCGCCGGCACCTGAAAACCCGGATTCAGCGGGTGCAAGCGCGGCACACCTGCAACGCCAGCCGGTGCAACGCTGCCCACGGTTCACGCGGCCAGTCGGCGTGGCGCAAGCCTTTGACGATGCCATCCACCCGGTGCGCATCTTGCACCCAGCCAGCGGTCTGGGCCAGCGTCAAGCGCGGCAGCACGCGTTCAAACCGCTTTTCGCGCGGGCCCCAGACGCGCTGCTCGCGCAAGACCATCGGCAACGGTCGGCCCGCCTCGGTGGCGGTTTTCACGCGCCACAGGGCGCGGATGTCTTCGGCCAGCGCCCAATGCACCAGCACCGGAGCTTCGCCCTCGGCCTCCAGGCCATCAAGCATGCGCTGGGCCCGGGCGGCTTGCCCGTCCAGCACCGCTTCGGCCAGCTTGAACGGGTCGTAGCGCGCCACGTTCAGCACCGCGCCTTCCACCTGCTCAAACGACAGCTCGCCCGGCGGGTAGAGCAAACCGAGCTTTTGAATTTCCTGGTGGGCCGCCAACAGGTTGCCCTCGACCCGGTCGGCCACGAAAGCCAGGGCGCGCTGCCCCACCTCGCCCGCCGCCACGTGCTGGCCTTGCAGGCGCAGGCGCTGCGCGATCCAGGCTGGCAACTGGACGCGCTCCACCGGCTCCACCCGCACCGTCACGCCATTCGCATCCAGCGCGGCGAACCAGGCACTTTTGAGGGTCGCGGCGTCCAGCCGGGGCAGCACAACCAGGGTCAAGGTGCTGTCTTGGCCCACCGCAGCAGCAGCGATCTTCTGCAAAGTGGTCGAACCTTCCTTGCCCGGCTTGCCCGAGGGGATGCGCACCTCCACCAGTTGCCGGTCGGCGAACAGGCTGAGCGAGCCGCCCGCCGCGAGCACCGCGCTCCAGTCGAAATGGGCGCCGGCCACGGTGAACACGGTGCGTTCGGTGTGGCCCTGGGCGCGCGCCGCCGCACGGATGGCGTCAGCCGCCTCCTGCACCAGCAGGGGGTCGTCGCCATGAACCGTGTACAAGGGTTTGAGGCCGCGCTGCAGTTGGGCGGCCAGTTGGGATGCTGGAACTTGCATGTGTCAGCCGGCAGTGTAGCGGGCGCCTGCGGCTTTCACTTGGCGTCCAGCACAATCCGGTCGCCCGTTGCGCCTTCGTTCAACCGCTCGCGGTGCAGGCGCACCAGCGGATCGTCCGGGTAAGCGGCGGCCAGGGTGTCGAACCGCGAGAGTGCGTCGAGGGCTTCGGTGGCCATCGCGTCGAACGCGGCCTGGTAGTCGGCGGTGGGCGCGTAGGGGCCGGGCACGTCGTCGGTCAGGGGCTCGAACACGGCCAACGCCTGCGTCTTGCCTTTCAGCACCAGCCGCCCCACCGGCCGCGCCGGCACCGGTCCGCACTCGGCCAGGGTGACGCCCGACACACAAATGCGGGTGCCCAAATGCTTGTTCACACTCTCCAGCCGCGCAGCGGTGTTCACCGGATCGCCCAAGGCGCGGTAATCGAAGATGGCTTTACCACCGAAGTTGCCCACGATGACCTCGCCCGAATGCACCCCCAGCCGGGTGTGCCCGAACGGAATGCCTTGCGCCTGCAAATCGCGGGCGTAACGGCTGGCAAAGGCGTGCATCTCCAGCGCACACAGCAGCGCGCGGCGCGGGTGGTCGGGCTGCGGCACCGGCGCCGAGAACATGATCGCC
>CAZGDZ010000394.1:0-2373 GCA_964524855.1 uncultured Macromonas sp. | reverse complement strand
CAAAACCAACGTGATGCCGGCCCAGAACGCGCTGCTGACGGAGCAACAAATTCACGTGCTGGCTTCCTACGTTTGGGGCATGTCCAACAAGCCCCAGCAGTAAGCAAGCCGCTGTAAAGACGATTCAACGTGAGCCAGACACCCAACCCCGGCGGTAGCGCTCGGTCCGACGCAGGAGACGAGATCGAAGTCTCGCTGTACGCCGCGCGGCAGAAAATCTACCCGCGTTCGGTGTCGGGCCTGTTCAGCCAATGGCGCTGGGCCTTGATCTGGCTCACACAGATCGTCTTTTACGGCTTGCCGTGGCTGCAGTGGAACGAGCGCCAGGCGGTGCTGTTCGATCTGGAAGCGCGGCGGTTTTACATTTTCAATCTGGTCCTGTACCCGCAGGACTTCATCTACCTGACCGGCTTGCTGGTCATTTCGGCCCTGGCGTTGTTTCTGTTCACTGCCGTGGCTGGGCGTTTGTGGTGCGGTTATGCCTGCCCGCAAACGGTCTATACCGAAATTTTCCTGTGGATAGAGCGCAAGGTTGAAGGGGACCGTTCGGCCCGCATGCGGTTGGACCAAAGCCCGCTGTCGCCCGCCAAATTCGGCAAAAAGTGGCTCAAGCATTTTTTGTGGATCGTTTTTGGTCTGTGGACCGGCTTCACCTTTGTCGGCTACTTCACGCCCATTCAGACCTTGAGCGCGGCCGTGGCCACCTGGGCGCTGGGCCCCTGGCAGACGTTCTGGATCTTCTTTTACGGCTTTGCCACCTACGGCAACGCCGGTTTCATGCGCGAGCAGGTGTGCAAGTACATGTGCCCGTACGCGCGCTTCCAGAGCGCGATGTTCGACCGCGACACCATGATCGTCACCTACGACGAGCAACGCGGGGAACCGCGCGGCGCGCGCTCCAAGAAGGCCGATCACAAGGCCCTGGGCCTGGGGTCGTGTGTCGATTGCACCTTGTGTGTGCAGGTGTGCCCCACCGGCATCGACATTCGCAAAGGCTTGCAGTACGAATGCATCGGCTGCGGCGCCTGCATTGATGTGTGTGACGACGTGATGGACAAGGTCGGCTACCCGCGTGGCCTCATCAAATATTCGACCCAGAACGGCATCGCCAACGGCTGGACCCGCGAGCAGATGATACGCCGTGGTTTGCGGCCCCGGGTGCTGGTGTACACCGGCATTTTGGCGGCCATTTGCGTGGCGGTCGGCGTCAGCCTGTTCCTGCGCACACCGTTGAAGGTGGATGTGATCCGCGACCGGGGGGCCTTGGCACGCTTGGCCGAACAAGGCCGGATTGAAAACGTGTACCGGTTGCAGGTCATGAACGCGACCGAAGCGCCTCAGACCTACCGCATCGCGGTCGAAGGCTTGCCGGGCATTGCCCTGGCGTCCGAACCGTCGGTGGACGTGTTGCCGACCGAAGTGCGCTCGGTCGCGGTGCGGGTGCAAATCCCGCCGGGGTCGGCCACTTCGGGTTCCCATCCCATCCATTTCAGTGTGCAGGCCGACGGCGATGCGTCGCTGCAAGTGCGCGAAAAATCGGTGTTCCTGGTGCCTCGTTGAACCCAGATCACCTACACAAGGCTAGACTATGACGACCATGACAGCCCCTCTCCCTTCCAATGCGCAGCCCTCGCGTCGCTGGTACCAGGAACCTTACGTTTGGTTGGTGCTTGGCGGGCCGCTGGCCGTGGTGGTCGCATCCATGATCACGATCTACCTGGCGGTCAGCGGGGCTGACCCGGTGCTGGACCGCTCGGCGACCACAGTGCGGGTGAGCCCCGCCGCTGTGCAACAGTTGACCCCCGACGAACGGGTGTCGGCCGAGCGCGCCGTGTTGCCGGCGGGGCAGGGCCGCAACCACGCAGTGACCCCGGCTTTGCCCAAAGACTGAACGGCCCTTCAACGCCAGATCAGGAGACAACCATGCTGGCTCAACGTTGGATGTGGATCGCGTGGCCCGCCTTTTTGGTGGCCGGCGTGTTGGAAATGGTGGTGTTTGCCCTTGTCGATCCCAGTGAACTGCACTGGCAGGGGCATCCGCTGGAACTGTCACGGCAGGCGATTTACACCCTGGCCTTCTTTTTTTTCTGGGGCATGGCCATGGTTTCCAGTGCTTTGACCACGCTGTTGGCCATGTCGCCGTTTGAGGTGAACCGTTGCCCGGTACCACCTGAACAACGCCCCGAAAGCTGCGCCCGCCTGGAAGACGGCCGCTGCACCGGACCGGGCTGCCGCTGAGCGGCAAGTCCTTCAGCCGTGGTTGGAGGGTTGCCCCACCATCGCGGCCAGCGCCTCGGTGTTCTTGATGTGCACGTAGCGTTGCTTCACATCAATCACCCCGTCTTCCATGAACTTTGAGAAGGTGCGGCTGAC
>CAZGDZ010000393.1:0-2386 GCA_964524855.1 uncultured Macromonas sp. | reverse complement strand
CGCAGGCCTTTCAACCCTGCGGTCTCGCGGGCCACGGTTTTCACGGCATCATCACAGGCGGCCACAAAAGCAGGCCGCAAGAACAGATCTTCGGCGGCGTATCCGCAAATCGCCAGTTCGGGGGTGAGCAGGACGCTGGCGCCTTGCGCATGAGCATGCTGGGCGGCCTCAACAATGAGGCGGGTATTGTCGGCCAGATCACCGACCACAAAATTGAGCTGCGCGACGCAGAGCTTGAGCGACATGGAAATGAATAACGGTTGCAGTGCGGGGAATTATGTCACCCGGGTCATCGACGACCCTGCGCAACTGCCCGCCGAGGCCTGGGATGCGCTGCTCGCGCGACAAGCAGGTGGCCACGCCTGCGGCCCTTTCATGCGCCACGCTTACCTCGCGGCCCTGCACGCCAGCAGCAGCGCGGTACCCGCCACCGGTTGGTCGCCGCAGTGGATCACCCTGTGGCAGGGCGACACTTTGCAGGCTGCTGCCCCTTTGTACGTGAAAGCCCATTCCTACGGCGAGTACGTGTTCGACTGGGCATGGGCCAACGCCTACGCGCAACACGGGCTGGACTACTACCCAAAAGCAGTGGTGGCGGTGCCATTCACGCCGGTACCCGGCCCCAGGCTGCTGGCCAGCACCGACGAAGCCCGGGTGGCGCTGGTGCAGGCCCTGCTCGTGCACTGCGAAGCGCAGGGCTTGTCGTCGTTGCACGTGCTGTTCGCCAACACCGCCGACCAAACCGTTTGCCACACGGCAGCCTTGATGGCGCGGCAGACCGTCCAGTTCCACTGGGAGCAGCGCATCGATCAGCCTTACGCCAGCTTCGACGACTTCCTGGCCTCGCTGACGCAAGAGAAGCGCAAAAAGATTCGCCAAGAGCGGCGGCGCGTGGCCGAAGCGGGCGTGACCTTCGAGCACCGGCGCGGGCGCGACATCTCAGCCGCCGACTGGGATTTCTTCTACCGCTGCTACGCGCGCACTTACCTGGAGCACGGCAACCCGCCCTACCTGCAGCCGGCGTTCTTCCAGGCCATGGCCGAACAGTTGCCGGAGCACTGGCTGCTCTTCCTGGCCCGCGGTGCCGACGGCACACCCATCGCCTGCAGCCTCATCGCACTGAGCGATGAATCGACCCACCCCGAAGCCGCTTACGGCCGCTACTGGGGCGCGCTGGAGCGGGTGGACTGTTTGCACTTTGAGGCCTGCTACTACCAGCCGCTGCAATGGTGCATCAACCACGGCGTGCAGCGCTTTGAAGGCGGCGCGCAAGGCGAACACAAAATGGCGCGGGCGCTGCTGCCGGTGCTCACCCACAGTGCCCACTGGCTGGCCCACCCGGCATTTGCTGATGCCGTGGAGCGTTTTCTGCAGCGAGAAAGCGACGGCGTGGCGAACTACCTGGAACACCTGGAAAGCAGAAGCCCCTTGCGAACTCCGGTGTGACCGAAGCTCCTCAAGGGGCTGTACAGCACGCTGAGCACCGGTCAGCCGGTGTCAAGCAGCCTTTAGCAATCAGGCCTTTTGATCGGCCTCGTAGGCTGCAATGCCGTCGAGGATTTCCTGATGGGCGGCGTCCTTGCCGTCCCAACCCAGCACCTTGACCCACTTGCCGGGGTCCAGATCCTTGTAGTGCTCAAAGAAGTGCTCGATGGCCTTCAGGCGCACCGGGTTCAAGTCTTCCAGCGACTGCCACTGGGAGTACAGGGGCAGGATTTTTTCGGTCGGCACGGCCAGCACTTTGCCGTCCACGCCACCTTCGTCTTCCATCTTCAGAATGCCGAGGGCACGGCAAGGCACCACCACGCCCGGGGGCAGCGGCACCGGGGTGATCACCAGCACGTCCACCGGGTCACCGTCACCGGCGATGGTCTTGGGCACATAACCGTAGTTGGTCGGGTAGTGCATGGCGGTGTTCATGAAGCGGTCCACGAAGATGCAGCCCGAGGCCTTGTCCACTTCGTACTTGATCGGGTCGCCGTTCATCGAGATTTCGATAATGACGTTGAACGATTCGGGCACCTTGCTGCCTGGGGTAACGTGGTCGAGAGACATGTTGACGCGTTGTACTGAGTTGAGGAAATGGCGAAATTGGGCCCGATTTTACTGATGCGATCCTGACGTTGGGCGCACACCCGGTCGATGTGCTGCAGCGCAGCAGTGCCAAAACCGGCAACTTGCGCTAAATTGCTTGCGTTGGCCAATCGTTTTTTCAGCTCGGTGGGCAAAAACGAGGAAGCAACGCAGCGGATGCCAGAGGCTCGCGTGCGTTGGCATCCTCCAAGTCAAAACGAGCAGGAGAAATCTTTATGGTTGGACAATCTGCGCTGATCTTTGCGCTGGTGTGCGGACTCGTGGCTGTCGTTTACGGATTCTGGTCGCGCAC
>CAZGDZ010000392.1:845-2400 GCA_964524855.1 uncultured Macromonas sp. | reverse complement strand
GCCCAGCCTGGAAGAGATGCAGTACGTGGCCGGCGAGATGGAGAAAGACCCGTACTTCCGCGAGCGGGGCATTCCGCTGCTGATTGGCGGCGCCACCTGCAGCCGCGTGCACACGGCGGTGAAGATTGCGCCCCACTACAGCGGCCCGGTGGTGTACGTGCCCGATGCATCACGCAGCGTGGGCGTGGCGCAAAGCTTGCTGGGCGACGGCAAGCCCGCCTACCTGGCCGAACTGAACGCCGACTACGACAAGGTGCGTATCCAGCACGCCAACAAGAAACAGACCCCGCTGTGGCCCCTGGCCAAGGCACGCGCCAACAAAACCCCGTTGGACTGGGATGCGTACACCCCGGTGGTGCCGAAGTTCCTGGGCCGGCGCGTGTTCAAGAACTTCGACCTGGGCGAACTGGCCGCTTACATCGACTGGGGCCCGTTCTTCCAGACCTGGGACCTGGCCGGCCCTTACCCCGCCATCCTGAACGACGAGGTGGTGGGCGAGCAGGCTCAGCGCGTGTTTGCCGACGCGCAAGCCATGTTGAAAAAGATCGTGGACGGCCGCTGGCTGACCGCCAACGCGGTGGTAGGGCTGTACCCCGCCCACACGGTGAACGATGACGACATCGCGCTGTACACCGACGAATCGCGCACCCAGGTGGCGCTGACGTGGCACGGCCTGCGCCAGCAGACCGAAAAGCAGGAGATTGACGGCGTCATGCGCCCCAGTCGCTGCCTGTCGGACTTTGTGGCGCCGCAGGCCACCGGCGTGGCCGATTACGTGGGCCTGTTTGCGGTGACGGCGGGCATTGGCGCCGAAAAGCGCGCCGCCGCCTTCGAGGCCGCGCAGGACGACTACAACGCCATCCTGCTCAAGGCCCTGGCCGACCGCCTGGCCGAAGCCTTCGCCGAATGCCTGCACCAGCGCGTGCGCACCGACCTGTGGGGCTACGCGCCGCACGAAGGCCTGGCGAACGACGAACTGATTGCCGAAAAGTACCAGGGCATCCGCCCCGCGCCCGGCTACCCGGCCTGCCCCGACCACTCCGTCAAGCGCGCCATGTTCGACCTGCTGCAGTGCGACGATATTGGCATGGGCCTGACCGAGAGTCTGGCCATGACCCCAGCGGCCAGCGTGAGCGGTTTCTACATCGCCCACCCCGAGGCGACCTACTTCAACGTCGGCAAGATTGGCCACGACCAACTGGCCGACATGGCCCAGCGCCGCAGCCTGCCCGAGGCCGAACTGGAGCGGCTGCTGGCGCCCAACCTCTGACCGGTTCACAATGGGCGCCATGAACGACAGACGCCAACTCTTGCAAGCCTTGGCCTTGGGCCTGGGCGTCGTCACGGCAGGCTGGGCCTCGGCGGCCGGCACCCGGCCGGTGCCCGCAGGCCTGCGCCGTTTGCGGGGCGACGTTCGGGTCAATGGCGAACCGGGCCACGAAGGCCGCCTGGTGCTGCCGGGCGATGTGGTCACCACCGGGGCCGATGGCGAGGTGGTGTACGTGGTGGGTGCTGATGCCTACCTGTTGCGCGCCAACACCGAAGTGAGGCACGA
>CAZGDZ010000392.1:0-830 GCA_964524855.1 uncultured Macromonas sp. | reverse complement strand
GCCTCTGCGCAGACTGGCGCATCCCTGGACGTGATCGTGCGCGGCAAGGCGCTGTCGGTGTTCGGGACCGGGGCCAAGCGCCTGGAAACGCCGGCCGCCACCATTGGCATTCGGGGCACGGGCTGCTACCTCGAAGCCACCGCCGACCAAACCTATTTTTGCCTGTGCTACGGGCGGGCCGAACTGGTGCCGGTGGCTGACCCCACCCAGCGCCGGGAGGTGGTCACCACCTACCACGACCGGCCTTACCTGGTCAGTGCGTTGCCGAACGAGCCCGTGCTGCGCGACGCGCCGGTGGTCAACCACACCGACGCGGAATTGATCATGCTGGAGGCGCTGAACGGACGCCGCCCACCCTTCCTGCAGCAGAACTATTCGCCCCGTTATTGATGGGCCGGGGCCGAGCCCCGGGGTGCCTCAGTGGCTGCAGTGAGCGCGCACTTCGTCGATGCTGGTCAGGCCTTGCAGCACTTTCAGGATGCCGTCCTGCCGCAGGGTGCGGAAGTGGCCGGTCTGCATCGCGTTGCGCTGTAGGGTGTCGGCCGGCGAACGGGTCTGGATCAGGTGCCTGAGCTGGGCATTCACCGACAGCATCTCGTGCACGCCCACTCGGCCTTTGAAGCCCGCCTGATCGCAGGTGGGGCAACCCGCTGCGTGGCGGTGCATGATCTGGCCACCTTGGCCGTAAGTGTCCACCCAGGACTGGCGCAGTTCATTGAGGTCGGGGCGCAAGTCGTCGGGGAAGCCGTTCAGGTAGTCGTGCAGCAGGGCCTCGACCTGGGCTTCATCGGCCGGGGTGGTCTGGGTGCAATTGCTGCACAGACGTCGCA
>CAZGDZ010000391.1:0-2410 GCA_964524855.1 uncultured Macromonas sp. | reverse complement strand
AGCGCTTGGATGCGTGGCAGCTCGGTGTGCATCTCGGCCTTGGCGATGGCATAGGCCTCGCCCATGCCCACGATCTGGTGGGTGGGCAAGGTGCCCGAGCGCATGCCGCGCTCGTGACCGCCGCCATGCATTTGTGCTTCGATGCGGATGCGAGGTTTGCGCCGCACGTACAAGGCACCAATACCTTTGGGGCCGTAGGTCTTGTGGCTGGTCAGGCTCATCAGATCGATCGGCAACTGCGCCAGGTCGATGTCCACCCGGCCAGTGGCCTGCGCGGCATCCACGTGGAAGATCACACCTTTTTCACGGCAAATGGCGCCCAAGGCGGCAACGTCTTGCACCACCCCAATTTCGTTGTTCACGAACATGACGCTGGCCAGGATGGTGTCCGGGCGAATGGCTGCCCGGAAGGCATCCAGGCTCACCAGGCCATCGGCTTGAACGTCGAGGTAAGTGACATCGAAGCCTCCGCGCTCCAGGTGACGACAGGTGTCAAGCACAGCTTTGTGCTCGGTTTTAACAGTGATGAGGTGCTTGCCCTTGCCTTGGTAGAAGTGGGCCGCACCTTTGATCGCCAAATTGTTGGATTCGGTAGCGCCGCTGGTCCAGACGATTTCGCGTGGGTCAGCGCCGATCAGTGCTGCCACCTGCTCACGGGCATTTTCTACCGCCTTTTCGGCTTCCCAGCCCCAGGCGTGGCTGCGCGAAGCAGGGTTGCCAAAATGCTCATACAACCACGGCACCATCTTGTCCACGACGCGAGGGTCGCAGGGGTTGGTGGCGCTGTAGTCCATGTAAATGGGGAAATGCGGTGTGCTGCTCATGGTGCTGATGGCGTGAATTACAGACGGCGCGTTACTTGGAGGCGACGGCCCCGAGCGCAAAAACGGAGTTCGGGGCGTTCACACGAATGGGCTTGACGACCGGCGCGGACGAAATGGCGCGCTTGATGGTCGGCATGTTTTCGATGACCACGCCTTTGGCCAACTGGTCGTCTACCAGCTTCTGCAGGGTGATCGAGTCCAGAAAGTCCACCATTTTCGCATTGAGCTGTGCCCACAGTTCATGGGTCATACAGCGCGAACCTTCGCCCAGGCAGTTTTCTTTGCCGCCACACTGGGTGGCGTCAATCGGCTCGTCCACCGACACTATGATGTCGGCTACGGTGATATCCGATGCCTTTCTGCCCAGCGTGTAGCCGCCGCCCGGACCACGGGTGGATTCCACCAATTCGTGGCGGCGCAGCTTACCGAACAACTGCTCCAGGTAAGACAGAGAGATGTGCTGACGCTGACTGATGGCGGCCAAGGTCACAGGGCCACTGGCTTGGCGTAAAGCCAAGTCGATCATGGCGGTAACGGCAAATCTGCCTTTGGTCGTGAGGCGCATGGCGAGCTCCTACAGGGAAAACAAAACATTCCCGACTGTTTCGGTCGAGTATACCAAAAAGTTGACTGCACTCAGGGGTCATGTCTCAGGCATGACCCCAAATCAACCAGGGGTATCACTGCTCGATGGGTGGCCAGGCGGTGTTGGCCGGAAAGTCGGCCTCGTGCATGGGAAATGCAAATTCCACACCGGTGCCAGGCCAGGCACTGTAGTAGCGCACGCGAGCGCCAATTTTTTCGGCCCGCACCCGAATGTTCCCCATGCCACGGCCGTGGCCTCGGTCTTCGGGGGGCGGCATGCCCACGCCATCGTCTTCCACCGCGAGGTAAATCACGCGGTCGGCAGCCCAAGTGCGCACCGTGACGCGAGAGGCGTGCGCATGTTTCACCACGTTGGCAAACGCTTCCTGCACACAGCGAAACAGGTGCATCACCCCCCTCGCATCGAGACGATCGAGCGCAGGCACCTCCTGCACCTGCCACTGCAACTCGATGCCGGCGGCCTCCAAGGCGGGCTGCACGCGCTGGCGCAAGGTGCCGAGAATGGTCGGCAAATCGCCGTCCATGGGCTCAAGGGAATCGAGCGTGATCCGCAATTCTTCCAGTGCGTGATTCACCATCGACTCGACGCCTTGGCGATCCAGCGTGTCGCGCTGGCTGCGCACCATGTTCAAGGTCTGGACCAATTGGCTGCCAAGACCGTCGTGCATGTCGCGCATCAAGCGCCGCCGTTCCCCCTCCACCGCGCGCTGTTGTTCGGCTTGGCGCAAGCGGTCAAAGGCCGCGCGCAACTCCGACTCGCGCCGTGCCACCGTGCCGGCCAGCGAGTCGTTGAGGCGGTGCACCTCGCGCGCCGAGGCGGTGGCCCGCTGCAGCAATACCCAACCCAGGGTGAACATCAGCGCCACACTACCCATGGACATCCAGCGGATGTCGGCATCGCCCGGGAAGTTGAGCTGCACCACCAAAAAATCGCGCACCCCGGTCAACAAGGTGAACATGGCCACCAACAACACCAAAAT
>CAZGDZ010000390.1:2164-2415 GCA_964524855.1 uncultured Macromonas sp. | reverse complement strand
GTCGATCGGGCCGTGTTCGGCTTTCGCCTTGGTGAACGCCTCCACGGTCGAATCCCAGTCGGCCACGTTGCCCACCGACGCGTAGAAGGTGTAGCCCAGGGCCTTTTGCTCGTCCAGCCACTTTTGAAAGTCGCGTGTGGGGCCGCAGCCCGCGATGACCTTGTAGCCGGCTTTGTTCAAGCGCTGGCAAATGGCGGTACCAATGCCGCCCATGCCGCCGGTGACGTATGCGACTTTTTGACTCATGAAAT
>CAZGDZ010000390.1:0-2154 GCA_964524855.1 uncultured Macromonas sp. | reverse complement strand
AATGCTCCTCGGGGTTGTTGAGTGTGGATGAAAACAGAGGGCAGTTCAGCGTTCGACCGTGAGAGACACTCCCATGCCACCGCCAATGCACAGGGCCGCCAGGCCCTTCTTCGCATCACGGCGCTGCATTTCGTGCAACAGCGTGACCAGAATCCGACAACCAGACGCACCGATCGGGTGACCGATGGCAATCGCACCACCGTTCACGTTCACCTTGGCCGGGTCCACGCCCAAGCCGGCGTTGACGGCGCACGCCTGTGCGGCAAAGGCTTCGTTCAGCTCGAACAGATCCACGTCCGCCACATTCCAGCCCGCGCGGGCCAGCGCTTTCTGCGAAGCCGGCACTGGGCCCATGCCCATGGTGGCGGGGTCGAGGCCGCTGGTGCCGAAACTGCGAATGGTCGCCAGCGGCTTGAGGCCCAGGGCTGCGGCCTTGCTGGCCTTCATCACCATCACGGCGGCGGCGCCGTCGTTGATGCCGGAAGCGTTGCCTGCCGTCACCGAACCAGCCTTGTCAAAGGTAGGGCGCAGGCCAGCCAATGCGTCGGCGTTGGTTTTCTTGTTGATGAACTCGTCGGTGTCAAACACCACCGGATCGCCCTTGCGCTGGGGAATCACCACCGGCACGATTTCGTCCTTGAACTTGCCGGCGTCTTGCGCGGCGCTGGCCTTTTGCTGGCTGCCCAGCGCCAGGGCATCTTGCATTTCGCGGGTCACGCCGTGGGCCTTGGCCACGTTCTCGGCGGTGATGCCCATGTGGTACTGGTTGTACACGTCCCACAGGCCGTCCACGATCATGGTGTCCACCATTTTCCAGTCGCCCATGCGCTGGCCGTCGCGGCTGCCGTTCAGCACGTGAGGGCTGGCGCTCATGTTTTCCTGGCCGCCCGCGATCACGATTTCGCTGTCACCCCAAGCCACGGCCTGGGCCGCCAGCATCACGGCTTTCAGGCCAGAACCGCACACCGCGTTGATGGTCAGGGCTGGCGTTTCCTTGGCAATGCCCGCCTTCATCATGGCTTGGCGGGCCGGGTTTTGGCCCGCGCCTGCGGCCAGCACTTGGCCCATGATCACTTCACCAATCTGGTCCGCACCCACGCCGGTGCGCTCCAGCAGGGCCTTGATCACGATCGCACCCAACTCGGTGGCGGGGATTTTGGCGAGGCTGCCGCCAAATTTGCCCACGGCGGTACGGGCTGCGCCCACAATGACGATGTCTTCCATGTTCTCTCCTGACTGGTTGGGAAATGTGTGATGTGTGTTGGACGTTCAGGCCTTGGCCTTGACGTAGCGGCCCGGTGCGGGCTCGATCGGCTTGTATTTGCGGCTGCCAAAGCTCTTGGGGGCCGCGATCTGCTTGCCACTCAGAGGCTTGAGCCAGTCGCTCCAGTCGGTCCACCAACTGCCGGAGTGCTCGGTGGACGAGGCGATCCAGTCGTTGACATCGGCCGGAAAATGGTTGTCCACCCCGATCCAATGGCTGCGCTTGCCTTTGCTGGCCGGGTTGATGACGCCCGCAATGTGCCCGGACGCCCCCATGACGAACCGCTTCGGGCCACCCAGGTGCTGGGTGGAGGCATAGGCGCCGCCGATCGGCACGATGTGGTCTTCCCGCGAGCCGTACAGGTACACCGGCATGTCCACCTTGCCCAGGTCAATGCGCTCGCCACACACGGTGGCCGCGCCCGGCTTGCACAAACGGTTTTCCAGGTAGGTGTTGCGCAGGTACCAGGCGTAATACGGGCCAGGCAGGTTGGTGCTGTCGCCGTTCCAGTACAGCAGGTCGAACGGTGGCGGCGATTCGCCCTTCAGGTAGTTGCCGACCACGTAGTTCCAAACCAGATCGTTCGGGCGCAGGAAGCTGAAGGTGGTGGCCAGATCGCGGCCCGGCAGCAGGCCGCCATTGGCAAACTGCATTTCGCGGAACTTGACGAACGCCTCATCAATGAACACGTCCAGCACACCGGTGTCGGAAAAGTCCAGCAGCGTGGTCAGAAAGGTGGCACTGTTCACCGGCTTTTCACCGCGGGCGGCCAGCACCCCCAGGGCCGTACCCAGCATGGTGCCACCCACGCAGAAGCCCAGCGCATTGATGGTCTCGGCACCCGTGATCTCGCGCGTCACTGCGATTGCCTTGATGACCGCGTCTTCGAT
>CAZGDZ010000389.1:0-2416 GCA_964524855.1 uncultured Macromonas sp. | reverse complement strand
CTTCGGGGATGTAGTCGGGCCAGTTGTAGATATTGAGGACTTTGGGCTCGGCGGGTGCGGCCGGCGCGGCTTCGGGGGCCGCAGCGACGGGTTCTTCTTTTTTGCCACACGCCACCAGAAAAACGGCAGACAGGGCCAAGGCCAGCAGGTTTTTATTCATGCTCATGCTCCAACGTGGTTCATGTTTCCAACGGAAAAGGGACACTGCCCTTGGAAAGCAATATCCGCACCTGCGGCCATTCTAGTCAGGTATTCGCCCAAATCCCGCGTTGTTTCAAGTCGGCCAGGGTCAAATCCAAGGCTTGGCGAATCAGTCCCAGCATTTCATCGATCTGTGCCCGGGTCATCGTCAATGGCGGCGCGATGATCATGCGGTCGCCCACCGCCCGCATGATGAGCCCGTTGCCGAAGCAATGGCCCCGGCAGATCATGCCCACCGCCAGTTCTTCGGGGAAGGGCTGGCGGGTGGCCTTGTCCTGCACCAACACTAGGCCGGCCACGAAGCCGCAGGTCTCGGCATCGCCCACCAGAGGGTGTTCCTTCAATTCCGCAAACCGCTGTGCCAGGTAGGGGCCAATGTCGTCGAGCACCCGGCCGGGCAGGTTCTCGCGCTCCATGATCTCCAGGTTGGCCAGCGCCACCGCACACGCCACCGGGTGGCCGCTGTAGGTGTAGCCGTGGTTGAACTCGCCGCCCTTGTCGATCAGCACTTGGGCCACGCGGTTGCCCACCATCACCCCCCCCAAGGGGATGTAGCCGCTGGTGACGGCCTTGGCAAAAGTCACCAGGTCGGGCTTGTAGCCAAACTTCTCGTAGGCAAACCAATGGCCCAGGCGGCCAAAGGCGCAAATCACCTCGTCAGAAATGAGCAGGATGCCGTACTGGTCAACGATGCGCTGAATTTCGGGCCAGTAGGTGGCAGGTGGAATGATGACACCACCCGCGCCCTGAACCGGCTCAGCAATGAAAGCGGCCACCTTCTCGGGGCCGATGGCCAAAATCTCCTCTTCCAGCCAACGTGCCGCACGCACGCCAAACGCCTCGGGCGTCTCGCCGGGCAGGGCCTTTTCAAACACGTAGGGCTGGTCGATGTGCACCATGTTGGGCAAGGGCAAATCGCCCTGAGCGTGCATGCCGCTCATGCCGCCCAGCGAGGCGCCGGCCATGGTGGAGCCGTGGTAGGCGTTGTGCCGGCTGATGATGACCTTGCGCTGGGGCTGGCCCATCAGGTCCCAGTAGCGGCGGGCCATGCGCACGTTGGTGTCATTGCTCTCGCTGCCGCTGGAACTGAAAAAGACGTGCTTGAACTCGCGGTCGCCCATGCGCGGTGCTAGGGACGCCAGCTTGGCCGCCAGCCGCACCGCAGGCTCGTTGGTGGTCTGGAAGAAGCTGTTGTAGAAGGGTAGCTTCATCATCTGGGCATGGGCAGCGTCGGCCAGTTCGCGGCGGCCGTAACCGGCGTTCACACACCACAGGCCGCTCATCGCGTCGAGGATCTTTTTCCCTTCGCTGTCCCAGACGTAAATGCCTTCAGCGTGGGTGATGACGCGCGCGCCCTTGGCCGCCAGGCCCTTGTGGTCGGTGAACGGGTGCAGAAAGTGGGCGCTGTCCAGCGCCTGCAGTTCTGCGGTGCTCAGTGTCTTGGGGTCGGTGGGCGCGTTCATGCGAATCTCCGGGTGTTCAGGGCAGAGGGTGGCGGTGCGGTCAAACGTGCAACAGCAGGTGCTCGCGCTCCCACGGGGAAATGACTTTCATGAACTCTTCAAATTCGAGTTCCTTGATTTCGGTGTAGATGCTGACGAAACCTTCGCCCAGCACCTCGTGCAGGTCGGTCTCGCGGCGCAACCAGTCCAGCGCCTCGCCCAGGCTGCGCGGCAGCGAGTAGGGGGCCAGGTAAGCATCGCCCTTCATTTCGGGCTTGGGCTGGATCTTGTTTTTCATGCCCAGGTAGCCACAGGCCAGGGTCATGGCCATGGCCACGTAGGGGTTGGCATCGGCGCCGATGACGCGGTTTTCGATCCGGCGCGCCTGCGGGCTGGCAATCGGCGAGCGGATGCCGACCGTGCGGTTGTCGTGCCCCCATTCGATGTTGATGGGCGCGGCGGTGTGGCGGCTCAGGCGGCGGTAGCTGTTCACGTAAGGCGCCACCAGCGCCATGGCCGCCGGCACGTAGCGCTGCAAGCCACCGATGTAGTGGTGAAAGGCTTCGGACGCGGTGCCGTCGGGGTTGCTGAAAATGTTGCGGCCGGTGGCCTGGTCCACAATGCTCTGGTGGATGTGCATGGCGCTGCCTGGCTCGCCCGCAATGGGCTTGGCCATGAAGGTGGCGTACATGTCGTGGCGCAGCGCGGCTTCGCGCACGGTGCGCTTGAAGAAGAACACCTCGTCGGCCAGGCCCAGCGGGTGGGCATGGAAA
>CAZGDZ010000388.1:0-2417 GCA_964524855.1 uncultured Macromonas sp. | reverse complement strand
ACCTCAAGCCGGCGGAGATGGAAGAGCTCAAGGCACTCATCGACAAGCTCGGACCCCAGTGACGCAGGACTGAGCGCACTCACCCACCCAATCTGAGGAGACCCCATGCAAAAACGCCATTTCCTGCTCGGTGCCCTGGCCGCAGCCACCTTGACCACCGTACCCGCTTGGGCGCAGACAGCGGCCTGGCCCACCAAGCCGCTGCGCATTGTGGTGCCTTTTCCGGCCGGCGGTACGTCCGATGTGCTGGCCCGCCTGATCGGCGCCAAATTGTCCGAATCGCTGGGCCAGCCGGTCATGGTGGACAACCGCCCGGGCTCCAACGGCAACCTGGGCGCCGACGCGGTCGCGAAGTCTGCCGGTGATGGCCACACCCTGCTGCTCATGGATGTGGGCAATCTGGTGATCAGTCCTGCCCTGTACAAATTGCCGTTCAATGTGCAGGCCGATTTCACCCCGGTTGCCATGGTCGCTTACTCGCCGCATTTGCTGGTGGTCAGCAACCGTTTGCCGGTCAACTCCACCGACGAACTGATTGCCTACGCCAAGGCCCATTCGGGCAAGGTCAACTACGCGGCCGCCGCTGGCATGGGCAGCGCCACCCATTTGGCGGGCGTCATGTTCGCGCAGCGCAGTGGCCTCAAGTGGAACTACGTGCCTTACAAGGGCGGCTCGCAAGCCATGAACGACCTGGTGGGCGGCCATGTGGACGTGACTTTCAACGGCATGGTGGCCACTTATCCCCACGTCAAGGCCGGCAAAATCAAGTTGATCGCCATCTCCAGCAGCGCCCGTCACCCCGAGACGCCCAACACCCCGACCGTGGCTGAGAAACACCCTGGCTTCCTGACCGGCAGCTGGCAAGGTTTGTTGGCGCCCGCCGGCACCCCGAAGGCGGTGGTGGACAAGTTGCATGCCGAGGTGGTGCGCATCACCGCGTTGCCCGACATTCAGGAAAAGCTGGTCAGCCTGGGCGCCCAGTCTTCGCGCATGACGCCGACCGAGTTTGGCGACTGGATGAAAGCCGAAATTCCGGCCATGGCCAAGATCGTCAAGGACGAGAACATCACGCTGGACTGAGTTCATGGTCACTGTTCCCGACTCACGTCCATGCGTTTTGCGCGTTGGTCGCTTGCAAGCTGACCTTGAGCAAGCGCTGGACGAACGCTGTGCCGTGATTTCGTTGGAGGCGGCCGCTGTCCAGTCGGAGCGGTTGCCGTTGGACAGCGCCACCGCGCAGCGGGTCACCGCTGTGGTGACCTCCGCTCCGGTGGGCCTGCCCGCCGCGTGGCTGCCCAGCTTGCCCAATTTGGTGGTGGTTTCGTCGTTTGGGGTGGGCACCGACCGCTTGCCGCTGCTGGCTTGCCGGGAACGTGGCGTGACCGTGGGCTACACCCCCGACGTGTTGAACGATTGCGTGGCCGATCTGGCCATGGCGGGCCTGCTGTGCGCGGCCCGCCAAGTGTGTGTGGCCGACGCGTTCGTGCGCCAAGGAAAGTGGTTGCAGGGGCGTTTTCCGTTGACGACACAAGTCAGTGGCAAACGGTTGGGCATTGTGGGGCTGGGCCGCATTGGCCGCGCGATTGCGCGCCGCGCCGCCGGTTTCGACATGACGGTGGCTTACTTTGGCCGCCGTCCTGTGCCTGACGTGCCGTGGCGTTTTGAGCCCTCGCTGCATGCGCTGGCCCGCGACAGCGATTTCCTGATCGTCTCCACCGCCGGAGGGCCAGAAACCCGGCACCTGATCAACCGTGAGGTGTTGCAAGCCCTCGGGCCACGCGGTCTGGTGGTCAACGTGGCGCGCGGTAGCGTGATCGACGAGCAGGCGCTGATGTCGTGCCTGGCCAGCGGGGATCTGGGTGGCGCCGCACTGGATGTGTTTGAGCATGAACCCCAAGTGCCCGACGCGCTGTTGGCCATGCCGCAGGTGGTGTTGATGCCCCACATGGCCAGCGGCACGCACGAAACCCGCCAACGCATGGCCGATTTGGTGTTGCGCAACTTGGACGCTGGCCTGCAACGCCTGCCCTTGCCCGCCGCCGTGGCCTGAACGAACCGATTTGAACTCTTGATTGTGACCATGACACCGGCTTCCTCCCCCCGCGCCATCCGCATGCACCCGGCGGACAACGTCGCCATCGTCGTCAACGACGGCGGCTTGCCGCGCGGCACCGCCCTGCCCGAAGGCCCCACGCTGGCCGAAGGCGTGCCCCAAGGCCACAAAGTGGCGTTGACGGCGCTGCCCGCCGGCAGCGAGGTGCGGCGCTACAACGTCGTCATCGGCCACGCGGCGGTGGACATCCCGGCCGGTGGCTGGGTCAACGAGCAGCGGTTGGTGATGCCCGCAGCCCGTTCGCTGGACGACCTGCCCGAGCCGCAGCCTCCGGCCGAACTGCCGCCGCTGGAGGGTTACACCT
>CAZGDZ010000387.1:862-2419 GCA_964524855.1 uncultured Macromonas sp. | reverse complement strand
GGCTGAAGACGAACACCAGGCGGCCGTTGATCATGCCGTAGCCGGTGACCACGCCATCGCCGGGGATCTTCTGGTCCTGCATGCCGAAGTCCACGCAGCGGTGCTCGACAAACATGTCCCACTCTTCGAAGGTACCCTCGTCGAGCAGCACTTCCAGCCGCTCGCGGGCCGTCAGTTTGCCCTTGCTGTGCTGGGCGTCAATGCGCTTTTGCCCGCCGCCCAGGCGCGCTGCTTCGCGCTTTTTTTCCAGTTGTTGCAGGATTTCTTGCATAAATAGCTCCTATGTGCCTTCGGACGAGGCGGGTGAGGAATGAATCCAGTGGTGCATGAACTCGGCCAACGCCTGCACAGTGACGACGTCGCGTCCCCAGGGTTTGCGTTCGCGTGGCAGGTGGCGCAGCCACGCCAGACCGGCCACCGCGCGGCGTACCCGGGCCATCACTTCGGGCGACGACTGTGTAGACGCTGCCGTCCAGGCGACCATCAGCCCAGTGCGCGGGGCGCGGCTGACCCAAACCGCAGACAGCAAGAACGCCAGCAGGTCGCGCGCTTGCGCGTCCGCCAAGTCCATGGCCTGCAGCGGGTCGTCTTCAAAATCGATGAACCACAGCGTCTGCCCCTGCACCAGGATGTTGCGGGCAAAGGCTTGGCTCAGGTACTGCTGGCGGCGGTGCAAATCCTGCAAGCCTTCCAGCCCCATGGCGAACGCTTGCAGGGCCACGCGGGGGGTGCCCACGAAGCGTTGCTGCAGCGGCTCGCCCGCGATCCTGCGCAGCACAATGAAACGGTCCCCGTGGTGCAGCACCTCGGGAACCTGCACGCCAGCGGCCGCCAGTGCCTGCAGCCGCCGCACTTCGGTAGCTTGGGCCTCGCGCCCGCCCGGTGCTGGCACAGGTTTCAGCAATGGGTTGTGGGTAAAGCTGGCCAAACCAGACATGATGCGAAAGCGCCAAGGCCCCCGAGCTGGGCGCTGGCCCTTGACCACCACTTCGCCTTCCGGCAGGTCGAACATCTCGATGCGGTTCTGGCGCCAACCCTGCGACGCTTCAATCAACTCCAGGGAGGATTTACTCAGCATGCACCGCTCCCTGCAACGCGGCGGTGAAAGCCGCCAACAGTTCGCGCGCCGCCGCTGAAGCCACGACCTTGCCTGCCACCACATCGGCCTGCAATTGCGGCAGCCGGGCCTGAACCTGCGGGTGGACCCTGAAGTGCTGGGCCAGTCCGGCGTCGATGCGCTCCCACATCCAAGCCCGGGCCTGGCTTTGCCGCCGGCTGGCCAGGCGCCCATTGGCGGTTTGCAAACGCCGGTACTCGCTGACGGCGGCCCAGAAACTGTCCACGCCTTGGTCGCGCAGGGCGCTGATCTGGATCACCTGCGGGTGCCAGATTTGCTGGTCGTGGTGCAAGTGGTCCGGGTTACCGTGCATGCCCAGCAAACGCAATGACGAGGTGATTTGCGCCCGCGCCCGCGTGGCCGCGTCCGGGTCGATGTCGGCCTTGTTGATCACCACCAAATCGGCCAGCTCCATGACGCCTTTCTTGATCGCCTGCAGG
>CAZGDZ010000387.1:0-852 GCA_964524855.1 uncultured Macromonas sp. | reverse complement strand
TCGTCGCCGGCGTTGGGCAGTTGCAGCAGGCAGAACATGTCGGTCATGCCGTGCACCGCCGTTTCGCTCTGGCCCACGCCCACGGTTTCCACAATCACCACGTCGTAGCCGGCCGCTTCGCAGACCAGCATGGCCTCGCGGGTTTTCTCGGCCACGCCACCCAGGGTGCCGCTGCTCGGGCTGGGTCGGATGTAGGCGCGCTCGTCCATGGACAGGTGTTCCATGCGGGTTTTGTCACCCAGGATGGAACCGCCGGACACCGAACTGGACGGGTCCACCGCCAACACCGCCACCCGGTGGCCTTGCTCGATCAAGCGCAGCCCCAGCGCTTCGATAAAGGTGCTTTTGCCCACACCCGGCACACCGCTGATGCCCAGCCGAAAGCTGCGCCCCGTGTGGGGCATGATTGCAGAGAGCAAGGCGTCCGCCTGCAGCCGGTGGTCGGCACGGGTCGATTCCAGCAAGGTGATGGCTTTGGCCATGGCCCGCCGTTGTGCCGCCGGGCTGCCCGCCACGACACCGGAAATGATTTGATCAAGAGTCACGGTGTGACTGTACCTTCAGGCGGCACCCGCAGCTTGGCGGATTTGCTCCAGCACGTCCTTGGCACTGGCCGGAATCGGGGTGCCCGGGCCGTAGACCCCTTTCACACCGGCTTCGTACAGGTAGTCGTAGTCCTGGCGCGGAATCACCCCGCCCACGAACACGATGATGTCGTCCGCCCCCTGGTCTTTCAGCGCCTGGATGATGGCGGGCACCAACGTCTTGTGGCCTGCTGCCAACGTGGACACGCCCACGGCATGAACATCGTTTTCAATCGCCTGGCGAGCGCACTCTTCCGGCGTCTGGAAC
>CAZGDZ010000386.1:0-2427 GCA_964524855.1 uncultured Macromonas sp. | reverse complement strand
GGCAACGCCAACAGCAGGCCCGCCATCATCAACACTTTGAGCGGCACAAAGAATGGGGTAAACACCCCCACCGCAATCAACTTCACGTCGGGCGGCATGTGGTTGCGGATAGGCACCGCAATCAGGTCGATCAGCCCACCGGGGCCGGGCCAGATGGCCAGCAACACCATGCACACGCCGATTCCTGCCATCGCGTACAGGATGCGGTCGCGCAGCTCCATCAGGTGCTGAACGAAGGGTTGTTCGGAGCCCGCCAGTTCGTCGTTGTGATCAGCTTGGGACATGGATCGGGTCAGAAGGGTTTGCTTTTGGGCCGGAAGCGGGCCACCCGCGCCGCACCAGACTGGGTGCGGGTGCGCACGCCGGTGCGGGCCTTGAACCACTGCGGCACGGCCTTCTGCTTCAAGCGGAAATTTTTGCCCGGGTGTTTGTACTCGGGGTGAATCGAAGTGCCAATGCCGTCCGCATCCGACGGGTTGAAGGTCGAAGTGCCGGAGGAACCCAACCCGTTGGTCGCGTCGGACCAATCTTTTTCGAAATCGCTGGCGGTGTTGTGGATCGACGTTTCAACGTCACGGGCCGCATTTTCGACCGTGTCCTTCATTTTCTTGAGCTCTTCGAGCTCCATGGAGCGGTTGACCTCGGCCTTCACGTCGGCCACGTAGCGCTGCGCCTTGCCCAGCAAAGCGCCCACCGTGCGGGCGACCCGCGGCAGCTTTTCGGGACCAATCACCACCAGAGCCACGACCCCGATGAGGGCGAGCTTGGAAATGCCCAAATCAATCATGTGGCGCTTTCAATCGTGAAAGGGGCGCCGACGCAACGGCCGGCCACCCAATCCAACAGGCTTCAGCCCTTGGTCTTGGCTTCGACGTCAATGGTGGTTTTCTCGGCCGCTGTGTCCTGCGCCACTTGAGCGGTGGCCGGTGCGTCGGCCGCAGGGGTGCCGCCTTCTTTCATGCCGTCCTTGAAACCCTTCACGGCGCCCCCCAGGTCGGAGCCGATGTTTTTGAGCTTTTTGGTGCCGAAGACCAGCACCACGATCAACAGAACGATCAGCCAGTGCCAAACGGAAAAAGTACCCATGTCAAATCTCCAGTGTGCGGGGACCCAGCCCCGATGATGCGTTGGATTCTAGTGCCGGCCATGCGTTCATGCCGGCGCAAATATTCATTGTCCCTGATGTTAACCCCGAGCCCAGGGACGCGGCCCGCCCATCACGTGCACATGCAGGTGATGCACTTCCTGGCCCCCTTCGGTACCGGTGTTGCACACGACGCGGAAGCCGCCATCCGGGTACGGATTGCAACCCTGCTCCAGGGCCAGCTTGGGCGCCAGCAGCATGATCTTGCCCATCAAGCGCTCATGCTCGGGCGCCAGTTGCGCCATGGAAGGAATGTGCAGCTTGGGCACCAGCAGGAAATGCACGGGGGCCCAGGGATGGATGTCGTGGAAACCGTAGAGGTCTGCGTCCTCGTACACCTTGCGCGACGGGATCTGACCTGCAACGATCTTGCAAAAGATGCAGTGGGGGTCGTGACTCATTGAAACTCCATGGGCTGGCGTGCGTTCATACGCACCATGCCTTTGACGATACGGTACAAAAACCAGACCGAGATGCACAGCCACGCAATCCACCCAGGGATCACAAACAGGAACCACAGGGGCAGGGTCAACAAGTAAGCCAGCAAAGCAAATGCCACCGAACGGATGCGCCAAAGGAAGTGGCTGGCATGCCAAGACCCCTCTGCCTCGTCCTTTTTAACGAAATCGAGGATGAGCGCCACGATCAACAAGGTAGGGCCCCATTGGCCACCGGGGATGAGCGCGCCCACCGCGACGATAAGGTGCAGCACGTAGCTGATCGTGCCGACGGTGTTGAGGCTGCGCAGGCGTTCGTCGTCCATCATGCTCCTCGTCGGAAGACCGACCTCATTCCCCGCGTTCACGGGCTTGCGCCTTGCGCAGGGCTTTTTCTTCCAGGCCGCTGAGGCCTTCGCGGCGGGCCAGCTCGGCCACCACCTCGGCGGGGCTGAGGCCAAAATGGGCCAGCGCAATCATGCTGTGGAACCACAGGTCGGCCACCTCGCCCACCAGCGCCTGGGCCGTGCCCTGGCCGTGCTGCAAGTCTTTGGCGGCCATCATGGCTTCGCCGGCTTCCTCGCCGATTTTCTTGAGGAAAGCATCCGGCCCCTTGTGCAACAGGCGGGCGACGTAGCTTTTCTCCGGGTCGCCGCCGTTGGCGGGCTTGCGCGACTCGATGACGGCCGCAAGGCGGGCCAGGGTGTCGGTGTCGCTGAGAACGCTCATGACAGTCATTTGTAGATGGATTCAGGGTCTTTGAGGACGGGCTCCACGCTCTTCCACGCGCCGCCTTGAGCGTCAGACTCGTAACGCTGGAAGAAGCAACTGTGGCGACCAGTGTGG
>CAZGDZ010000385.1:0-2434 GCA_964524855.1 uncultured Macromonas sp. | reverse complement strand
ATCGAATACCAGGAAGTGGAAGCACACATCAACGACGAAGCCTTCGCCAAAGTGCCGAAAGACCAACTGGACGCCCTGCTGAAAGACAAAGCCGCACTCACCAAAGTGCTGACCTACCACGTGGTGCCGGGCAAAGTCATGGCCGCCAACGTGGCGGCCGGCAAGGTGAAAACCGTGCAAGGTGCCGAGTTGACCGTCTCCACCATGGGCGGCGTCAAGGTGGACAACGCCAACGTCGTAAAGACCGACGTAGTGGCCAGCAATGGCGTGATCCATGTGATCGACACGGTGGTCATGCCCAAGTAAGTGCCAAAGCTTCGGCTTCTTACACCCCACACGGCCTCCCACTCGGGAGGCTTTTTTGCGTCTGCAACGCGCGGGCAGCCATGGGCATGCTAAGGTTTTGGCCATGAAACCGTCGGCCACCGATACCCAAGACAAGGTTCGCCTGGACAAATGGCTCTGGGCAGCGCGCTTCTTCAAAACCCGCAGCCTCGCGGCCGACGAGATCGACAAGGGCCGGGTGAAGGTGAACGGCCAGCCCGCCAAAGCCTCGCGCGAGCCCCGGGTGGGCGACGAGATCGAATTCAAGGCGGGCTACAGCAGCCGCACCGTGGTGGTGAAAGCCCTGAGCACCGCGCGCGGACCGGCGGTGCAAGCGGCCTTGCTGTACGAGGAAACCGCGGCTTCGATCTTGGCACGCGCGCAAGCCAGTGAACAACGCCGACTCGCCCCCGAGCCGGCCCATGCCATCGAACAAGGCCGCCCCACCAAGCGCGACCGGCGCCAGTTGCAACACTGGCAGGGACACGAAACGCGCCAGCCCGCCGAGTGGAACGACCGCTGGAGCGCATCGCTGGACGATTGAGCCTGCGCATACGCCGCGTTGCGCCCTCGGGTTTACCCGAGAGCCAAAGCGAGTTGTCACCGCATCGACAAGCAGCCATGCCGCGTCCGCCTAAAATCGCTGCGTCGCCGACAGTTGGGCGCCCGCCTGCTGATCGTGTCCCCCTTGCCCGAGAACACTGCATGAAAACCCCCACCTCACTTTTGGAACAGCACGGCCCGCGCGAGGCCATGGAGTACGACGTGGTCGTTGTGGGCGGAGGCCCGGCGGGCCTGTCCACCGCGATCCGCTTGAAGCAACTCGCTGCGGAGAAAGGCAGCGAGTGCAACGTCTGTGTGCTGGAGAAAGGTTCCGAGCCCGGTGCCCACATCCTCTCGGGCGCCGTGATGGACCCGAAGGCCATCACCGAGCTGTTCCCCAACTGGAAAGAACTGGGCGCACCACTGAACCAGCCGGTGTCCGGCGACGACGTGCTGTTCCTGAAAGAGAACGGCGCCACCCGCACGCCCGACTGGCTGATCCCCAACAACTTCCACAACGACGGCTGCTACGTCATCAGCCTGGGCGCCGTCACCAAGTGGCTGGGCGAGCAGGCCGAGGCGCTGGGCGTGGAGATCTTCCCCGGCTTCACCGCTGCCGAGGTGCTGTACCACGATGACGGCTCTGTGAAAGGCGTGGCCACCGGCCACCTGGGCCTGGGCAAGGACGGCGAGGCCACCGACGCTTTCCAGATCGGCATGGAGCTGCACGCCAAGTACACCGTGTTCGCCGAAGGCGCACGCGGCCACCTGGGCAAAGAGCTGATCGCCCAGTTCAAGCTGGACGAAGGCAAAGACCCGCAGACCTATGGCATCGGCATCAAAGAGCTGTGGGAGATCCCCGCTGACCAGGCCAAGCCCGGCCTGGTGGTGCACACCGCCGGCTGGCCGCTGGATGGCAACACCTACGGCGGCGGCTTCCTGTACCACCTGGAAGGCAACAAGGTGACGCTGGGCTTCGTCGTGGGGCTGGACTACAGCAACCCCTGGCTCAGCCCATTTGAAGAGATGCAGCGCTGGAAGACCCATCCCAGCATCAAGGCCCACATCGAAGGCGGCAAGCGCATCGGCTACGGGGCGCGCGCCATCGCGGCGGGCGGCCTGATGAGCCTGCCCAAGACGGTGTTCCCGGGTGGTGCTCTGGTGGGCTGCGACGCGGGCTACCTGAACGCAGCACGCATCAAAGGCAGCCACGCGGCCATCAAAAGCGGCATGCTCTGCGCCGAGGCAGCGTTCGACGCCTTGCAGGCTGGCCGCGCCAGCGACGAACTGAGCGCCTACCCGCAAGCGTTCGAGCAGAGCTGGCTGCACCAGGAACTGGACACCTCGCGCAACTTCAAGAGCTGGTTCAAGAAGGGCAACACCGTGGGTGCGCTGATGACGGGCGTGGAGCACTGGCTGCTGCCCAAGCTGGGCATGAAGCGCCCGCCCTGGACCATCCGCCGCACAAATGCTGACCACACTTACCTGCGCCCGGCCGCGGAATGCGCGCAGATCAGCTACCCCAAACCCGACGGCAAGCTGACCTTCGACCGACTCTCCAGCGTGT
>CAZGDZ010000384.1:0-2434 GCA_964524855.1 uncultured Macromonas sp. | reverse complement strand
TGCTGATGGCGGGGGACAGGCCCTCGATCAAATCGACATCCGGCTTGTCCATCAGCTGCAGAAACTGCCGCGCGTAGGCACTCAGGCTTTCCACATAGCGGCGCTGGCCCTCGGCGTACAGCGTGTCGAAGGCCAGGCTGGACTTGCCCGAACCGCTCAGCCCCGTGATCACCACCAGCGCGTGCTTGGGGATGTCGAGGTCGATGTTTTTCAGGTTGTGGGTGCGGGCACCGCGCACGCTGAGCATGGGCTGGCGCCAGGCGTCGCGCAGGTAGGCGCCTTCGGCAGGGGCCAGGGGTTCGGCGGCGGTGGTCAGAGGGGCAGTCACGGTGGCGTTGGGCAAAAACAAGGCAGCCGGGCATCATAGACGTTTGCTACACTTACCGCATGTTCATCCAACGCGGCACTTCCACAGCTCGCCTGGCCTCGCAATGCGGCCGGGAGGCTTGGCCCTGGCGTAAGCCAAAGACTGCGCGCTGACCCCCGCGGGTTGATCCCGCTGCGCGGCACCCACGGCCGCGCCTCGCGCTCCCCACCCCTTGGGGAGCATGCACAGGATGAAACGTCCCGCACCTGGCGGGGCGCGAGCACCAGGAGGCTCCATTGATCACTGAAACCGAATTCCTTGACCTGGCTGGCCAGGGCTACAACCGCATTCCGCTGACCGCTGAAGCGTTCGCCGACCTTGAAACGCCGTTGTCCCTCTACCTGAAACTGGCCCACGCCCAAGACGGCGGCCGCAACAGCTTCCTGCTGGAGTCGGTCGTGGGCGGTGAGCGTTTCGGTCGCTACAGCTTCATTGGCTTGCCGGCCCGGGTGGCGCTCAAGGCCACTGGCTTTGGCGCCCAGGCCCGCACCGACGTTGTGCGCGACGGTCAGGTGGTGGAAACCGTGGCCGGCAACCCGCTGGATTTCATCGAAGACTACCAACGCCGCTTCAAGGTTGCGCTGCGACCGGGCATGCCGCGTTTCTGCGGGGGCTTGGCGGGGTACTTTGGCTACGACACCGTGCGCCACATCGAGAAAAAACTCGAAGCCACCTGCCCGCCCGACACCATCGGCATGCCCGACATTCACCTGCTGCATTGCGAGGAGCTGGCGGTGATCGACAACCTCAGTGGCAAGCTGCATTTGATGGTGTATGCCGACCCGGCCGAGCCCGAGGCCTACGAGCGCGCCCAGGCCCGTTTGAGCGAGCTGAAGGCCCGGCTGCGGGTGCCGGTGCAGGTGCCCGAAGTTCAGGCCATGACGCACCAACCGGAGCAGCGAGGCTACGCCAAGGCCGATTTTCTGCAGGCGGTGGAACGCGCCAAGGGTTTGATCCAAGCGGGCGATTTCATGCAGATCGTGATGGGCCAGCGCATCAGCAAGCCCTACGCGCAAAGCCCGGTCAGTCTGTACCGCGCGCTGCGCACGCTCAACCCCAGCCCCTACATGTACTACTACCACCTGGACGATGCGCAGGTGGTGGGTTCCTCGCCCGAAATTCTGGTGCGGCAAGAGCGCACCGCTGATGGCACCAAAGTGACGATCCGCCCGCTGGCTGGCACCCGCCCGCGCGGCGCCACACCCGAGGCCGATCTGGCTGCTGAAAAGACCTGCTGGCCGACCCGAAAGAGCGGGCCGAGCATGTCATGTTGATCGACCTGGCGCGCAACGACATTGGCCGCATTGCACAAACCGGCAGCGTGAAAGTCACCGAGGCCTTTGCCACCGAGCGTTACAGCCACGTGATGCACATCGTCAGCAACGTTGAGGGTCTGCTCAAACCCGGCCTCACCAGCATGGACGTGCTGCGCGCCGCCTTCCCGGCGGGCACGCTCAGCGGCGCACCCAAGGTCCATGCGATGGAGCTGATCGACCAACTGGAGCCGGTCAAGCGCGGTGTCTATGGCGGTGCCTGTGGCTATCTCAGCTACGCGGGCGACATGGACGTGGCCATCGCCATCCGCACCGGTGTGGTCAAAGACGGGGTGCTGCACGTTCAGGCGGCCGCTGGCGTGGTGGCCGACTCGGTGCCTGAGTTGGAGTGGAAAGAAACCGAACACAAGGCGCGCGCCGTGCTGCGCGCCAGCGAACTGGTTGAGGAGGGCTTGGAATGAAACGCCTGAAGCTTTTGATGGTGGACAACTACGACTCGTTTACCTACAACATCGTGCAGTACTTTGGTGAACTGGGTGCGCAGGTCGAGGTGTACCGCAACGACGAAATCACCCTGGAAGGCATTGCCCAGCACGCGCCCGACCGACTGGTCATTTCCCCCGGCCCGTGTTCGCCGGCCGAGGCAGGCATTTCGGTGGCGGCCATCCGACACTTCGCGGGCAAGCTGCCCATCCTGGGGGTGTGCTTGGGCCACCAGAGCATCGGTGCGGCCTTTGGCGGCAACATCGTTCGCGCGCAGGAACTGATGCACGGCAAGACCAGCGTCATCACG
>CAZGDZ010000383.1:0-2442 GCA_964524855.1 uncultured Macromonas sp. | reverse complement strand
GCTCCTTGATTTGATCGGTTGGGGCCAGAGCACATCGCTGCGCGAGTGGTCTGACCCGCAAGTCTTTAGGCTGCAGACGGCTGGTTGCCCAGCTTGTCGGCCCACTGCTTCATCTTGTCGATGCCGGTCCAGTTCGCGTCCACGAAAGTGATCGCGCCGGTCGGGCAGGCGTCGGCACAGGCTGGGTCGCCACCACACAGATCGCACTTCTGCACCTTGCCGGTTTCCTGCACGTAGTTGATGGTGCCGAACGGGCAGGCGATGGTGCAGACCTTGCAGCCCACGCAGGTAGTCTCGCTCACCACCTTGGCGCCCGTCACCTTGTCCAGCGTGATGGCCTCCACCGGGCAGGCGTGCAAACACCAGGCCTCGTCACACTGGGTGCAGGTGTAAGGCACCTTCTTGCCAGTGTGGTGGAAGTCGAACACCTTGATGCGCGACTTGGAGGTGGCGTACGTTCCGTAGTTCTCGAACGAACACGCCATCTCGCACTGCAAGCAGCCGGTGCATTTGTCCGCATTGATGTGCAGAACTTTCTGCATGGAGTTCTCCTCGGTGGATAGCGGCGCTGCAACCTATGCAACGCCATGCTTATGAACAAGATTGCATTGCCATTGTTGTGAAGCCGCTGCACTTAACGCTCAGGGAAATCCCTAGTCAGGCATCGTGCGAACGACTTATTCTCAATTTGAAACACTGCTCTAATGGCAAGCACGGCACCATTGCGCCCATACCGACTGCGAGGCCCCATGAATTCCGGACTCCCTGCGCGCCCACCCGCCACGCCCCAGGACCGCCTGGTGCTGATCGACCGTGCGCGCGCTGCCGTGATGGACCAGCAAGCACCGGCCGTGGTGCCCTGGGTGCAACCGTGGATACAACGCTCCTGGCGCCGCTGCCTGGAACTGGGCATGCGGCCGGGGCACAACGTGGCGTTCGAGGAAGTGTCGGCGCCCACGATCCGACGCGCCATCGAAGCCAACCAACCGCTGCTGCGGGCCGCCGCACCCGTCATCCGCTCGCTGGCCCGCGCCATGGCCGACACCCGCTACTTCGCCATCCTCACCGATGCGCAAGGCGTGGTCATCGACGTCAACGGGCCGGTGGACCGGCAGGAACCCAGCGCCAAGGCGATTGCCCGCGTGGGGGTGGACCTGTCGGAGCACGCCGTGGGCACCACCGCCATTGGCGCCACCCTGGCGGAAGAAACGCCGGTCTGGCTGCACCGCGGCGAGCATTTTTTTCGCAGCAATGCGGTGTTCAGTTGCGCCGGTGCGCCAGTGTTCGGACCTCAGGGCCTGTGTGTGGGCATGCTGGACCTGACCGGCGTCAACGTGCCCGAGCGCCCGGCACTCAAGCACCTGGTCACGCAATCGGCCCGCAGCATTGAAAATGCGCTGACGCTGGCGCAACCGCACCACCTGCTGCTGCGCCTGAACTGGCCCGGCCGGGTGCTGGGCGAAGACAGCGACGGCTTGGTGTGCCTGGACAGCGAAGGGCGCATCACCGCCGCCAACCGCGCAGCGGTGGACATGCTGAACCTGGTACCCGGCCTGCCCTGGCCCCACGTCAGCGATGTGTTTGCGGTGCCCGCCGGCACCCTGTTCGACGCCGCACGCCAGCAGCGCGGCCCGGTGGAGCAGCCGCTGTGGTGCGGCCTGCGCCTGCAGGTGCTGTCGCTGGCCAATGGACAGTTGGACGGCTCGCTCCCACCGTCACACCCCAACCACTACGGCGTGCCGCTCAAGCAGGTGGAAGTGGCCATGATCCGCAAGGCGGTGGAAGACGCAGGCGGCAATGTGGCCGAAGCCGCCCGCGTGCTGGGCATCAGCCGCGCCACGGTGTACCGCAAGCTGGAACGGCGCTGATGGGCTGTCCAGCTTCCCGTGCAAGAGCCGCCAATTCATCGGCCGTGAACACCCGAGACCGGGTGTGAAAGGCTTTGCCCTCCGGCCCTTCCAACGAAAACGTGCCACCCGTGCCCTCGATCACGTCGATGATGAGCTGCGTGTGCTTCCAGTACTCGTACTGGGCCTTGCCGATGTAGAAGGGACAGCCCCCCAGGTCGCCCAGGTACACGTCCCCGGCGCCGATGGTGAGCTCCCCCAGCAAATAGCAGTTGGCGGCGCTGTTGTCGCAGCAACCGCCACTCTGGTGGAACATCAGGCCGTCCCCGTGCTTGCCCTTGAGGAACCCGATGAGTTCCAGGGCGGCCGGGGTGGCCACCACTTTCTCGACCATCAGAAGAAGCCCAGCTTCTGTTCGCTGTAGCTCACCAGCAGGTTCTTGGTCTGCTGGTAGTGGTCCAGCATCATCTTGTGGGTTTCGCGGCCGATGCCCGATTCCTTGTAGCCCCCGAAGGCCGCGTGTGCCGGGTAGGCGTGGTAGCAATTGGTCCACACGCGGCCGGCCTTGATGGCGCGGCCCATGCGGTAGGCCACG
>CAZGDZ010000382.1:0-2454 GCA_964524855.1 uncultured Macromonas sp. | reverse complement strand
CCTACACCATAGCAAAAGTCGCGCCCACCGGGTTCAGCAACCGCACTCAGCGCACCAGGCAGGGCCGCTTGGGGTCGAACTTCCAGCCAGGGATGAGGTACTGCATGGCGATGGCGTCGTCGCGCGCGCCCAGGCCGTGCTGCAGGTAGAGCTGGTGGGCCTTCTCGACCGCGACCATGTCGATCTCAATGCCCAGGCCGGGTTTCTGCACGTAGCCGCCTTCGATCTTCAGCGGGTCTTTGGTCAGGCGCTGACCGTCCTGCCAGATCCAGTGTGTGTCGATGGCCGTGACCTTGCCCGGGGCTGCCGCGCCCACGTGGGTGAACATGGCCAGCGAAATGTCGAAGTGGTTGTTGGAGTGGCTGCCCCAGGTCAGGCCCCAGTCGCGGCAGGTTTGCGCCACGCGCACGCTGCCGGCCATGGTCCAGAAGTGCGGGTCGGCCAGCGGAATGTCCACGCTTTGCAGCGCCAGCGAATGGGCCATCTGGCGCCAGTCGGTGGCCACCATGTTGGTGGCGGTGGGCAGGCCGGTGGCGCGGCGGAACTCGGCCATCACCTCGCGGCCGCTGAAGCCCTCTTCGGCGCCGCACGGGTCTTCGGCATAGGCGACCACGCCCTGCATTTTGCGGCCCAGGCGGATCGCGTCTTTCAACAGCCAACCGCCGTTGGGGTCCAGCGTCACGCGCGCCTCGGGGAAGCGTTCGTGCAGCGCGGTCACGGCCTCCACTTCGGCGTCGCCGCTCAGCACCCCGCCTTTGAGCTTGAAGTCCTGGAAACCGTAGCGCTTCTGCGCGGCTTCGGCCAGGCACACCACGGCCTCGGGCGTCATTGCGGCCTCGTGGCGCAGGCGGCACCAGTCATCGGCGTTGTCCGGCTCGCTGGCGTAAGGCAAGTCGGTCTTGCTGCGGTCGCCCACGTAGAACAGGTAACCCAGCATCTGCACCGCGTCGCGCTGCTGACCTTCGCCCAACAGGGCCGCCACCGGCACACCCAGGTGCTGGCCCTGCAGGTCGAGCAGGGCCGACTCCACGGCGGTCACCGCATGAATGGTGGTGCGCAGATCGAAGGTCTGCAAGCCGCGCCCGCCGCTGTCGCGGTCGGCGAACTTTACCCGCATCGCGTTCAGCACACCTTGCAGGTTGCCGATGGGTTGACCTTCCACCAAGGCTCGGGCGTCTTCCAGCGTCTGGCGGATTTTTTCGCCACCGGGCACTTCGCCCAAGCCGGTGTGGCCCGCGTTGTCGGTCAGGATGACAATGTTGCGGGTGAAGAAGGGCGCGTGCGCCCCGGAAAGGTTGAGCAACATGCCGTCACGGCCAGCGACCGGGATGACGCGCATGCTGCGCACAACGGGTGAGTTGGTCATGATGGAGCAGGTCTTTCAGTCGGCGGTGATGTTGCGGGACTTGATCAGCGCTTGCCAACGCTTGAATTCTTGCTGTTGAAAAGCCGTGAACTGCTCCGGCGTGTTGGCCACGATCTCGAACCCTTGCTCAATCAGCCGGGGCTTGACCTGGGGATCATTGATGGCCGCCACCAGGGCTTCATGGATCTTTTTCTTCATGTCGGCACTCAGGCCTTTGGGTGCGGCAACTGCCTGCCAGGAATAAACGTCCGCATCCTTCACACCGGCTTCGGCAAGGGTAGGAACATCAGGCATCAGGGTGGAGCGCTTGTCGCCCGTCACGGCCAGAGCGCGCAGTCTGCCTGCCTTCACATGCTGCACGATGGCATTGATGTTCTGGAACGAGGCCTGTACTTGGTTGCCCAGCAGGTCGTTGATGGCCGGAGCACCACCACGGTAAGGAATATGGACACCCTGGGTTGCGGTCTGCTGCCAGAACAACTCGGCGGTAAGGTGGTCAGAAGAACCGTTACCGGACGATGCAAATGCCAGCTTGCCCGGGTTGGCCTTCAAGTCGGCGATCAATTCAGCCACCGATTTGTTCGGCGATGCCGCTGGCACCACGAGCACGTTAGGGGCCTGCACTGCCACCGTCAGGTAGTCAAAGTCCTTCAAGGCGTCGTAGGGTACGTTCTTGATCAGATGAGGGGCAATCACGTAAGGGCCCAGTGACGCGACCAGAATCGTGTGTCCGTCTGGTGCTGCACGTGCCACAAGGTTGGCACCGATGGTGCCCGTGGCGCCAGCGCGGTTGTCCACGATGAAAGTCTGCCCACTTTTCGCCTGCATCACATTGGCCAGCGTGCGGGCAATGGTGTCGGTCGATCCTCCCGGTGGGAACGGCACCACCACGGTGACCGGCTTGGTGGGCCAGGCCAATGCGGATGTCACGGCCAGTGCGGCGGCCAGCCCGGTAAACACTTTCTTGAACGTCATGTTTGTCTCCTGACAGGTTGGGTTGAAATTCGGTGAACGATCAGTCCAGCGTCACTGCGGTCCGAGCTTGTCGATGAGTGCCTTGAGCTCTTCCATCTCCGCCGGCTTGAGGT